>NZ_JBFUKN010000024.1:0-77958 GCF_056400845.1 Mycobacterium sp. P4_H6
ACCCACAGATCAGCACCCCGCCGCGCACACGGTTGTCGGCGGGCAGGTGCAGCACACCGAACAGCGGAGAGTCGCTGGGGCCGAAGAATGTCGGGGTTTCGCTCGGGGTGCTCACGGCGGGCCTGGGTGTCAGGCCGCGACGGCGGTGAGTTCGCCGACCGCGCGCTCGATGCTGGCGATCGTCGCGAAGGTCGTCTTGTTGAGGGCGTCGTCCGGGAATTCGATGTCGAACTCGTCTTCGAGCGCGAGCATCACGTTCACCGACGCATGCGAGGTCAGACCGAGTTCGTACAGGTCGGCGTCGGCGGCGATGGCCTGCGGGTCCGACGGCATCCGTCCTTGGCTGGCCAGTACTGCGCGAATGCGGTCCTGCATGGTGGCTGTCCCCGTCCTAGCATTCTCAAAACTTGTTCGCTGACACTAACATGGCAACTTTTATGGCGGAATACGAAAACAACGGTGGACGTGGGACTCCAGGGGTGCTCGACGTTTGCCAGTGCGTGATCGAAGTGGACCGAGACGCCTTATACAGGGCGTTGACATGCAGTTATCTACGGCTCGCGAATAGTGTTGCCGGTCGCGGTTGTCGAGGTGAGTGATGCGTCACAATCCGGACGGACGGCAAATATTTGACGCAAGGGTGCATTTTTAGCAAATCTGCATCCACTTGCGCCTGTCGTGAGCCGCCATCCGTGGGTGGGGTGCGCCGCGCGATGGCAAGATGAGGCGATGACCACGCTTGAGGCCGCGCGCCTCCAGTTCAGGGACGATCTCGTCGCAGCGGGCCTGCTCATTCCGCTGGGCATCGACGGCCTGTACGGCCGCAGTGGGGTGTTCGAAGAGGTCATCGACGGCATCGACCGGGTGGTGCGGGCCAAGGGGCGCGCCGTCCACGGTGATCGCCCCGCGGTGCGGCGGTTTCCGCCGCTGTATCCGCGGGAGGCGTTCGAGAAGACCGACTACATCGCGTCGTTCCCCAATCTGACCGGCGCGGTGTCGACCTTCTCCGGGGACAACCGGGACCATCGGGCACTGCTCGCCGATCGGGAGGCGGGCCGGCCGTGGGACGGGCACCTGCATCCCGCGGGGACGATGCTGGTGTCGGCCGCCTGCCATCCGAGCTATGCGACGCTGCCGGAGGTCATCGAAGCCGACGGTGTGCTGCTCGACGTGTACGGCTACTGCTTCCGGCACGAACCTTCCATCGACCCGGCGCGCATGCAGGCCTTCCGGATGCATGAGTACGTCGCGGTCGGCAGCCCCGAACAAGCTCAGCAGCATCGAGATTCGTGGGTGGGCCATGGTCTCGACGTGCTGACTTCACTGGGTCTGGAGGCCAGCCCGGTCGCGGCGAACGATCCGTTCTTCGGTCGCGCAGGCAAGATGCTGGCGGCCAATCAGCGCGACGACGAACTCAAGACCGAACTGACGGTGCGGCTGTACGGCGACCTCGACGAGGGCACCGCAGTGGTGTCGGYGAACTGCCACCGCGACCACTTCGGCGCGACCTTCGGCCTGCGCACCACCGATGGGGCGGTGGCGCACAGCGCCTGCGTCGGATTCGGTATGGAGCGAATTGCGTTGGCGCTGATCCGAACCCACGGGTTCGAACCGGACGCCTGGAGCACGGAGATCCTCAGTACGCTCCGCTGCCCCTGAGCACGGTGCTGACCGTCTTGGCGATGATCACCACATCCCCCATGAGGGACCAGTTCTCGACGTAGGACAGATCCAGCCGGAACGCGTCTGCGGCCTCCAGGTCCGACCGGCCGCTGACCTGCCACAGGCCGGTGAGGCCGGGCTTCACGGTCAGCCGGCGTCCCATCAGGTCGTCGTAGGAATCCACCTCGCGACGGACCTGCGGGCGCGGGCCCACCACCGACATGTCACCGCGCAGCACGTCGAAGAACTGGGGCAGCTCGTCGATGCTGTACTTGCGCAAGAACTTTCCGACGGTGGTGATGCGCGGGTCATCCTTGAGCTTGAAGAACAGGGCGTCGCCGCCGTTCCTGGCGATCAGGTCGGCCATCATGGCGTCGGCACCGGTGACCATGCTGCGGAACTTCGTCATCTGGAACTCGGTGCCGTCGATGCCGATGCGCTCGGACCGGTAGAAGATCGGGCCGGGCCCGGAACGTCGCACGGCGATCGCGGCGGCAATGAGCACCGGGGAGGCCAGCAGCAGCGCGGTGGTCGCGAACGCGATGTCGAAGGTGCGCTTGAGCAGTGAGTTGGCGCGGCTGTACTGGGGTTTGGTGACCTCCAGCATGGCCATCCCGGCGACCGGGTTGCTGACCAGGCGCTGGTTGGCGACATCGATGAGGCCGGGAGCGATCATCAGGTCGACGCCGACCTCGTCCAGTTCCCACATCAGCCGCCGGATTTCCACGGGACGCAGGTGATCGGTGGCCGCCAGTGCGACGGTCTCCGCGCCGGTGCGTGCGACGGCGTCCAGGATGGCCTGATCCATGCCCACGATCGGCACGATGTCGCCGTTGATGGTCATGGATGCCTTGGCCGTGGTGGGCCCGGCCGGGGTGCAGACGCCCGCGACGCGGTATCCCGCCCACGGATCCTTCGCGAACTCGGTGGCGATATCGCGGGCCGCAGGCTCGGAACCGACGATCAGCAGCGGCGCCTGGTCCAGGCCCTGACGGCGCCGGCGCGCCGAAACCCGGCGCCACAGCCACCGGTTCACCATCAGCCCGACCAGTCCGAGCGGCAGTGCGATACCGAGGTAACGGGCCGAGATGTCGATCGAGAGCAGCAGTGCCACCGCGGCGATCAGGCCGAAGACTTGCAGCGTCACCAAACCGAGCACCACGTACTCGTCGGCACCGCGTCCGGCCACCCGGGGCGTCCAGCTGCCCAGTGCCAGGAACCCCAACCAGACCAGCGCCAGGGCCACCGATACCCAGGCGTAGCTCATGTTCCCCGCGCCGGTGGCGCCGAGGTAGAGCTGGGTGCCGGTGCCGCCGAACATCACCACGTGACTGAAAATGACGACACAGCAAATCATGATTACATCGCTAAAAATGATCATCTGGGTCGTTTTCCTGCGGCGGCGCTGACGGGGGGACGCCGCGGAACGCTGTGATGCGGTATTGCGTCGGCCGGTGCCCCCGGCGAGAGCGTCGTCAACGGCTTTGAGCTGCGTTAATCCGGCGCTCGAGGGCTTGCTCAGGTCGATCGATGTCATGACGTGCACCTGTCTCGGTGTGCAGAACCCCTGGTGAACGCCCTGCGATAGCTACGGACTTTAGCGGCGCAGAGTTATGTGCACAACAGCTGGGCGTGTGACGCTGACCACCGAAAAGTATTAACTCAACCGGAAATAGCAAAGCTAACGCTGGTAGCTAAAATCGCCGACAGCGAAGCTCGGGGGCTGTGGGCTCCGGGTGGTGTGCCCTATTGGGCGGCGCGGGTGGCCGGGTGCACGGCGATCAGACCGAGTTGGCCGCGGCGCTTACACATGGCGGCGAGCTCGGCGTAGGCCTTGTCCCCGAGCAGGGCGATCAGCTCGGGCCGGTAGGACTCCCAGACCGGTCGTTCACCCACGTGCGCGGCGGGGTCGCCGGTGCAGTACCAGTGCAGGTCCAGGCCGCCTTCGCCCCAGCCGCGCCGGTCGTACTCGGTGATGACGGTCTGCAGCACATCGGAACCGTCCGGGCGGGTCACCCAGTCCTGGGTGCGGCGCACCGGCAGCTGCCAGCAGACCTCGGGTTTCATGGTCAGCGGCTCGACCCCGAGCTTGAGCGCCTTGGAGTGCAACGCGCAGCCGATGCCACCGGGGAAACCGGGCCGGTTCTGGAAGATGCAGGCGCCCTTGTACTTGCGGGTGCGCAGATTGGGCTTGCCGTCGTACTCGTCCTGTTCCAGATAGCCCTTGCGCCCCAGACCTTTGGACCGGAACTGCCAGTCCTCGTCGGTCAGCGTCTTCACCGCGTCGTCGAGCAGGGCCCGATCATCGTCGTCGGAGAGGAACGCACCGTGCGAGCAGCACCCGTCATCGGGGCGGCCCTCGACGGTGCCCTGGCAGGCGGGGGTGCCGAACACGCAGGTCCATCTGGACAACAGCCAGGTCATATCGGCCTTGATCAGATGCTTGGGATCCTCGGGGTCATAGAACTCCACCCATTCCCTGGGGAAGTCCAATTCGACCTCGCCACCGATACCGCCGACATGTGATGTCCCCACAGTTGTCAACGGTAAACCCACTAACGTGGGTCGCGTGCGATTGGGCGTGCTGGATGTGGGCAGCAATACGGTGCATTTGTTGGTTGTCGATGCGCGCCGGGGCGGCCACCCGACCCCGATGAGTTCCACCAAGGCCGCGCTGCGCCTCGCCGAGGCCATCGACTCGAGCGGAAAGCTGACCCGCAAGGGCTCCGACGCCCTGGTCGAGACGGTCGACGAATTCGCGAAGATCGCCAGCAGTTCGGGGTGCGCGGAGATGATGGCCTTCGCGACCTCCGCCGTGCGCGATGCCAAGAACTCCGAGGCGGTACTGGCCCGGGTGAAATCCGAAACCGGCGTCGCGCTGCGGGTGCTCAGCGGGGTCGACGAATCCCGGCTCACCTTCCTGGCGGTGCGCCGCTGGTACGGCTGGAGTGCGGGACGCATCATCAACATCGATATCGGTGGCGGGTCGCTGGAGCTTTCCAGCGGCGTCGACGAGGAGCCGGAGGTCGCGATGTCGCTGCCGCTCGGTGCCGGCCGGATGACCAGGGAGTGGTTGTCCGAGGATCCGCCGGGTCGCCGCCGGGTGGCGATGCTGCGGGACTGGCTGTCCACCGAGTTGTCCGAGGCCGGTGCGGTGATGCAGGCCGCGGGCACACCGGATCTGGCGGTCGCCACGTCCAAGACGTTCCGTTCGCTGGCCCGGCTCACCGGCGCGGCGCCCTCGGGTGCCGGGCCGCGGGTGAAGCGGACGCTGACCGCGGCCGGTCTGCGGCAGCTGATCGCGTTCATCTCTAGGATGACTACGGCCGACAGAGCAGAGCTGGAAGGGGTGAGTGCCGAACGGGCGCCACAGATCGTGGCGGGCGCATTGGTAGCTGAGGCGAGCATGCGAGCGTTGGGTGTCGAAACGGTACAGATCTGTCCCTGGGCATTGCGGGAGGGACTGATTCTGCGGAAACTCGACAGTGAAGCGGACGGGACCGCCCTGGTCGAGACCACCCCAGCCACTCCCAAGGGCAACACACGATGACAGAACCGAGCGAAAACACAGCCACCCGTCCGATTTCGGTGGCGGAGCTGCTCGCCAAGAACGGATCGATCGGATCCCCGGCGCCGGGCGGCCGACGCCGGCGACGGCGGGGCAATGCCGACGCCGTCACCGTCGCCGAGCTGACCGGTGAGATCCCGATCATCGCGCTCGAGGACGCCCCCACGGCCGAGGACACCCCGGTCGTCGAGGAGCCGCCGACGGCCGAGGACACCCCCGTCGTCGAAGACCTCCCCGCCGAGCCCGAGCCCGAACCGGAACCGGAGCCCGAGGCAGAGCCCGCGGCCGACGCGGAAGCAGAGCCCGACGTCGAAATCGAGCCCGACGCCGCCGAGACCGACTACGCCGAGCATCTGCAGCACCGCGACGTGGACCCGGCCCCGTTGGCATTCACCCCGCGCCGCCACGCGCACACCCTCAAGAAGCACGCCCCGCATGTCTCGGCCGGTGGTGCCGAGGAGATGACCTTCGACTCGCTGCACGACGACGACGCGCAGGACGACGACGATGACAGCGGCAGCGTCAAGACGCGTCCGTCGTATCTGAGATCGCCTTCCGACGCGCTGTTCGGCGGGGATTCCGTCGCCGACGATGTGGCCCGGCGGGGCCGGACACCCGGTCCCGAGGACATCGATCTCGAGGACACCCAGAAGGTGGCCCTCGACGCCGACGAGCCGTTGGCCGCCCTGGACCTGACCGAACCCGAGGCTCCGTCGCCGTTCATGCGCGGCGTGTGGATCGTGGTGCAGAGCGTGCTCGCGGTCGCGCTGGGCGCCGGCTTGTTCATCGCCTTCGACCAGCTGTGGAAGTGGAACAACATTGTGGCGCTGGCACTCTCGGTGCTGGTGATCCTGGGTCTCGTGGTCGGTGTGCGGGTGGTGCGTAAGACCGAGGACATCGCGAGCACCCTGATCGCAGTGGCGGTGGGCGCCATGGTGACGCTCGGGCCACTGGCGCTGCTGCAGTCCACCTAAGTGCGCCCCGCGATCAAGGTCGGCCTGTCGACGGCCTCGGTGTACCCACTGCGGACCGAGGCGGCCTTCGACTACGCCGCCCGCCTCGGCTACGACGGTGTCGAGCTGATGGTCTGGGCCGAACCGGTCAGCCAGGACATCGATGCGGTGTGCCGGCTGTCGGAGACGTACGGCATCCCGGTGCTCTCGGTGCACGCACCCTGCCTGCTGATCTCGCAGCGGGTCTGGGGTGCCAACCCGATCGCCAAACTGGAACGCAGCGTGCGGGCCGCCGAGCAGCTGGGCGCCCAGACCGTGGTGGTGCACCCGCCGTTCCGCTGGCAGCGCCGTTACGCCGAGGGCTTCAGCGAGCAGGTCGCCGAACTGGAGGCCGGCAGCGACGTGCTGGTCGCGGTGGAGAACATGTTCCCGTTCCGGGCGGACCGGTTCTGGGGCACCGGCCAGCCCTCGATCGAGCGGATGCGTAAACGCGGCGGCAGGCCCGGGCCGGGGATCTCGGCATTCGCCCCGTCCTACGACCCGCTCGACGGCGGGCACGCGCACTACACCCTGGACCTGTCGCACAGCGCCACCGCCGGCACCGATGCGCTGGAGATGGCGCAACGGATGGGGGAGGGCCTGGCGCATCTGCACCTGTGCGACGGCAGTGGCGCGTCCACCGACGAGCACCTGGTGCCCGGCCGGGGCACCCAGCCCGCCGCCGAAGTCTGCCGGCAGTTGGCGACCAGCGATTTCACCGGCCACGTCATCCTGGAGGTCACCACCTCCGGAGCCCGCAACGCCGCCGAACGGGAGGCCCTGTTGACCGAGTCCCTGCAGTTCGCGCGGGAGYACCTGCTGCGATGAGCGTGCTGTTCAGCGATGCCATGCGGCTGGAGTCGGCCGGTGGCGGTGTGTACGAGGGTGTTCTGAACGAGCACTGGACCATCGGGCCCAAGGTGCACGGCGGGGCGATGCTGGCGCTGTGCGCGAATGCGGCGCGCACCGAACTGGGCACGCCGGACTTCGAACCCATCGCGGTGTCCGGCAACTTCCTGTGGGCACCGGATCCCGGGGCGCTGCGGGTCGTCACCACGGTGCGCAAGGTCGGCCGGCGGATCAGCCTGGTCGACGTGGAACTCATGCAGGGCGATCGGGTCGCGGTCCGGGCCGCGATCACCCTCGGTGTCCCCGAGCACGATGCGCCGCCGCTGCTGTCGACCAACCCCGTCGTGCCGTTGATGACGCCCGAGCCGCCGCCCGGTCTGGAGCCCATCGGTCCCGGACACCGGATGGCCGACGTCGTGCACCTGGCCCACGGCTGCGACATCCGGCCGTCGCTGACGACCATGCAACCGCGCTCGGATGGCGGACCGCCGGTCATCGAGTACTGGGTGCGGCCCCGCGGCGAAGCCCCTGATGTGCTTTTCGCCCTGCTGTGTGGCGATGTGTCGGCCCCGGTGACCTTCGGGGTCAACCGGTTCGGCTGGGCACCCACCGTGCAGCTGACGGCCCTCCTGCGGGCCCGCCCGGCCGACGGCTGGCTGCGGGTGCTGTGCACGACGACGCAGATCGGTCAGGAATGGTTCGACGAGGACCACGTCGTGGTGGACTCGGCGGGCCGCATCGTGGTGCAGACCCGTCAGCTCGCGCTGGTGCCGACGTCCTAGACGCGAACTTTCCCCGTCGCTTCGCTCGCCCCGGCGCGGGCCGTGGGAAACTGCACCCGTGGCAAGAATTGCGATCATCGGCGGAGGAAGTATCGGCGAAGCGCTGCTCTCGGGGCTGTTGAGGGCGGGCCGTCAGGTCAAGGACCTGGCGATCKCCGAGAAGCATCCCGACCGCGCCAAACAGCTGGCGGAAACCTATTCGGTGCGGGTGACCTCGGTGGCCGATGCCGCCGACAGTGCCACCTACATCATCATCGCGGTCAAGCCAGCCGATGTGGAGTCGGTGACCGGTCAGATCGCCGAGACCGTCGCCCGCGCGGAGGGCGAGAGCGAGGAGCAGGTCTTCGTCAGCGTCGCCGCGGGTGTGAACACGGCGTTCTTCGAGGCCAAACTGCCCGCGGGCACTCCGGTGATCCGGGTGATGCCGAACGCCCCGATGGTGGTCGGTGGTGGTGTCAGCGCGGTGGCCGCCGGCCGTTTCGCGACGCCCGAGCAGGTCAAGGAGGTCACGGCCATCTTCGACACCGTCGGTGATGTGCTGACAGTGGCCGAATCGCAGCTGGACGCGGTGACCGCGGTGTCGGGTTCTGGACCCGCCTACTTCTTCCTGATGGTCGAGGCGCTGGTCGACGCCGGCGTGGACGCCGGGCTCAGCCGGGAGGTGGCCACCGAACTGGTGGTGCACACCATGGCCGGATCCGCGGCCATGCTGCTGGATCGTCGGGACAGCGCGCAGGCCGGTGTCATGGACACCTCGGCGGCCGCGCTGCGGGCCATCGTGACGTCCCCGGGCGGCACCACAGCGGCTGGTCTGCGGGAACTTGAGCGGGGTGGCCTGCGCAGCGCCGTCTCCGATGCCATCGCGGCCGCAAAAAGGCGCTCTGAGCAGCTCGGAATTACATCCGAGTAGTTCACCAATTTCGGACGGATTAACCCACACCCGTCGCAATAACCCCAGTGGCCACGCTATTCTCCTCGTGTATGCACGCGTACGTGCCAGCGGTGGGGAAGCCGCTGGAACGGCCGTGCCTTATGGATTGGGTTGCGATGACGTCATTGAACGGGCCATCGGCGCGGGATTCCGCCGGCGACGGCCAGCCGAAGGCTCAATTTCTCACCGTCGCGGAAGTGGCAAGCCTGATGCGGGTGAGCAAGATGACCGTCTACCGGCTGGTGCACAACGGCGAGCTGCCGGCGGTGCGTGTCGGACGGTCATTCCGGGTGCATGCCAAGGCGGTCCACGATCTGCTCGAGACGTCGTACTTCGACGCCGGATAGCACGCGTTTTCCGCTTCACCGGGCCACCCAGGTAAGGTGACGCGGTCAGTTCACTCATTGGTAGGTAGCGGAGTTCATGGGTTCAGTTATCAAGAAGCGGCGCAAGCGCATGTCGAAGAAGAAGCACCGGAAGCTGCTTCGTCGCACTCGGGTTCAACGCAGAAAACTCGGTAAGTAGCTTTCAGCTTCAGCCGATAGGCTGGCCCGATGGACGAGCAGGCGACCGATCCCAAAGTGGTGCTGGTCACCGGTGCCTGCCGGTTCCTCGGTGGCTATCTCACCGCTCGGCTCGTGCAGAACCCGGCGATCGACCACGTCATCGCGGTCGACGCCATCRCGCCGAGCAAGGATCTCTTACGCAGGATGGGGCGCGCGGAATTCGTGCGCGCCGACATCCGCAATCCCTTCATCGCCAAGGTCATCCGAAACGGTGACGTCGACACCGTCGTGCATGCCGCGGCGGCGTCGTACGCGCCGCGGGCAGGCGGGCGCGCGACCCTCAAAGAGCTCAACGTGATGGGCGCGATCCAGCTGTTCGCGGCGTGTCAGAAGGCGCCGTCGGTGCGCCGGGTCATCCTCAAGTCCACCTCCGAGGTGTACGGGGCGAGTTCCCGAGACCCGGTGATGTTCACCGAGGACGGCGGCGCACGCCGGCCACCCGCGGACGGTTTCGCCCGCGACAGCATCGATATCGAGGGATACGTCCGCGGCTTGGCCCGCAGGCGTCCGGATATCGCCGTGACGATCCTGCGGCTGGCCAACATGATCGGGCCCGCGATGGACACCGCGCTGTCCCGGTATCTGGCCGGCCCGGTGGTGCCGTCGGTGCTGGGTCACGATGCGCGGCTGCAACTGCTGCACGAACAGGACGCCCTCGGCGCGCTGGAGCGTGCCACGGTCGCCGGTCGCGCGGGCACCTTCAATGTCGGGGCATCCGGCATCATCATGATGAGCCAGGCGATCCGCCGATCCGGACGGGTGGCGCTGCCGGTGCCGCGTTCCGCGCTGGCCGCCGTCGATTCCCTGAGGCGCGCAACGAGTTACACCGAACTCGACCGTGAGCAGCTGAATTATCTGAGCTACGGGCGGGTGATGGACACCGCGCGCATGCGTAACGACCTAGGGTATAACCCTAAGTGGACGACGGCGGAGGCTTTTGACGATTACGTGCGGGGACGTGGTCTGACTCCGATCATCGACCCGAAATGGGTACGCTCAGTGGAGAGTCGTGCTGTGACGCTGGCGCAACGCGTCGGTGGCTAGACAGACTCGAAACAGGGCCGGGGAGAGGGTGACGCGTGGTGGGTGAACCCAGGGCGAAAGTGATTCCGCTGCACTCGAATTCGGGCCGCTCCTCGGCGCAGCGCCGGGCTTCGCAGCGGGCTGACAGTGCGCGCAGGCACCCGTCGCTGCTCGCCGACCCCGACGGCCGGGCCACCGCCGAGCAGATGTCCGCCGTCGTGCGCGAGATCGATCAGCACCGCAACGGCGGGGCCGAAACGGTTGCCGAGGACACCCCCAACGAACTGTCCCGGGCCATCTCCGGGATCGCCGAGTTCGTCACCAAGCGGATGACCGGCGACTACACCGTCGACGAGTTCGGCTTCGACGCGCACCTCAACGACGCCGTCGTGTTGCCCATGCTGCGCGGGCTGTACAACTCCTGGTTCCGGGTCGAGGTCAGCGGTATCGAGAACCTGCCGCTCGACGGGGCCGCCCTGGTGGTGGCCAACCACGCCGGCGTGCTGCCGTTCGACGGGCTGATGGCCGCGGTAGCCGTGCACGATCACCATCCGGGCAACCGCGTGCTGCGCATGCTCGCGGCCGATCTGGTGTTCGACCTGCCCATGGTGGGACAGGCCGCCCGCAAGGCCGGGCACACCGTGGCCTGCGCCTCGGACGCGCACCGCCTGCTCGCCGCCGGTGAGCTCACCGCGGTGTTCCCCGAGGGCTTCAAGGGCCTCGGCAAACCGTTCAAGGACCGCTACAAACTGCAGCGATTCGGCCGCGGCGGATTCGTCTCGGCTGCCCTGCGGGCGCAGGCGCCGATCGTGCCGTGCTCGATCGTGGGATCCGAGGAGATCTATCCGAAGATCGGCGATATCAAGCTGCTGGCGCGGGTGCTGGGCCTGCCGTACTTCCCGGTGACCCCGCTGTTCCCGCTGGCCGGTCCACTCGGGCTGGTGCCGCTGCCGTCCAAATGGCACATCAAGTTCGGTGAGCCGATCCCCACCGAGGGCTACGACGACACGGCCGCCGACGATCCGATGGTGACGTTCGAACTGACCGACCAGGTGCGCGAGACCATCCAGCACACCCTGTATCAGCTGCTGGCGAACCGCCGGAACACGTTCCTGGGCTGATTCTCCGCGAAACCGACGTTTTCGCGGTCCGGCGGGTCTGAATAGCGCAAAAGCGTCGGTTTCACGGTTGCCATCCGTGCGATATCAGTGCGCTGCACGTTTCGGCGAGCACGTCTGCCGGGCGATCCTCCTTGATGACGTGCACGATGTGCCACTGCAGACGGTGCAGCACCCGTGCGACTTTGACGTCGTTGGCGTAGGCGCTTCGGCTGGTGAGGTGCTGCTGACCGTCGTACTCGGCACCCACCTTGTACTTCTCCCAGCACATGTCGATTCGCCGCACGTAGTGACCGTCCTCGTCGTAGACCACGAACTGAGTCGTCGGCGCGGGTAGCCCGGCGTCGATGAAGAGCAGTCGCAACCAGGTTTCTCGGGGAGACTCGGCGCCGCCGTCGACCAGCGGTAAGGCGGTACGCACCCGGCGTAACCCGCGAGCTCCCCGATGCCGCTCGGCCAGGAGCAGGACCTCGTCGGGTGAGAAGCTGCGGACCCTCCGCAGGGCGTCGAGACGGGCCACCGCCTGGTCGCGCGGCAGATGACGGGCGAGGTCGAAAGCGGTGCGGGCCACGGTGGTGACGCGTATCCCGGCAACGGTGGTGATCTCGTCGGGATGCAGGCTTTCGTCGCGGACGATGAGCCCCGCTTGGCGGCGTCCGCCGGTGACGACCTCGATGGGGACATCGGGCGCAATCCAGTCGGCGCCGTGCAGCGCGGATGCGGCCACACCGGCGACGACTGCACCGGGTGCGGCCAGCATCAGACCGGCCAATCGATCTCGCAGCGATAGCGGGTGCTGCACGGGTACGTGCACGCCGCGGTAGATCGGGCGATACCAGCGGCGGAGTTCGAACGGCGTCAGCTCACCGGCTGCGACTGCATCGGCGCCGATGAAAGGAATCCGCATAGAAGATCAGACGCAGCGTCGGTCCGATTGGATCCATGACTACATCGAAACCGACGTTTTTGCGCTCAGGATGTCCTCGAGACCGCGAAAACGTCGGTCTCGGCGCAGAATTCAGGCGTTCTGCCCGGCCACCATCTTCGCGATCGCGGCGTCGCGGGCCGCGGCGATCTGGGCGGTGACCTCATCGGCCTCGCCCTCGTGTTCGGCTTCGCCGAGAATCGTCACCACCGTGGTCATCACCGGGTTGCCGTCGTCATCGGTGACCTCGCCGCGGACCTCGGTGAGGATGGCGCCGTGCGATTCGATGACCGAATCCAGGTACGAGTCGAACCACAGCTTGTCGCCGACCTTGATGGGGCGGTGGAAGATCAGCTTCTGGTCGCGGTGCAGGACGCGCTCCATGTTCACCGGCACATCGAACTGGTTGAAGATCTCCAGCTGGACGCGCCGGCCGGCCACCGCGATGAATGTCAGCGAGGCGAGGATGGCGTCGTGCCCGTGCTCGGCGGCGCCCTCTTCGGAGTGATGCGCGGGGTGCTGGTCCTGGACGGCGTTCGCGAACTCGCGGACCTTCTCCCGTCCGACCTCGAAATAGTCGGGGTACCGGAAGTGGGTTCCGACGATCTCTTCAGCGATTCCCATGGCGGGTCAGCCTATCAGCGCGAAGGTCAACGACCCGCGTCGCGGCGCGAGGCCACCGCGGCCAGYGCACCGCCCACCGCGCCCAGCGCGAGCGCGGACGGCACCCCGATCCGGGCCGCCTTGCGCGCGGTGCGGAAGTCGCGGATCTCCCAGCCGCGCTCGCGCGCGACATCGCGCAACGCGGCATCGGGGTTGAT
The DNA here is from genome assembly GCF_056400845.1 of Mycobacterium sp. P4_H6. NCBI lineage: Bacteria > Bacillati > Actinomycetota > Actinomycetes > Mycobacteriales > Mycobacteriaceae > Mycobacterium > Mycobacterium sp. P4_H6. The sequence goes on from NZ_JBFUKN010000024.1 coordinate 13,238, forward strand.
CGCCACCGCCGTGCCGACCAGCGACAGCATCGGCACGTCGTTGAAGCTGTCCGAGTAGGCGGTGCAGCGGCGCAGGTTGAGGCCCTCGCGGATGGCCAGCGACCGGACCGCGTGCGCCTTGCCCGCCCCGTGCAGGATGTCGCCGACCAGTCGGCCGGTGAAAACCCCGTCGACAGATTCGGCGATGGTGCCCAGCGCCCCGGTCAGGCCCAGCCGCCGCGCGATGGTGTCCGCGAGCTCGAAGGGGGTGGCGGTCACCAGCCACACCTGCTGGCCGGCGTCCAGGTGCATCTGGGCCAGCGCCCTGGTGCCCGGCCAGATCTTGTCGGCGATGATCTCGTCGTAGATCTCCTCGCCGAGTTCGACCAGTTCGGCGGTGGAACGGCCCTCGATGAAGGCCAGCGCCTTCTGCTTCCCCTCGGCGACGTCGTCGCTGTTCTCCTTGCCGGTGAACTGGAATTTCGCCTGCGCATAGACGATCCCGAGGATGTCGCCATAGGTGAAGTACTTGCGGGCGGCCAGCCCGCGGGCGAAGTGCACCAGCGACGAACCGTGCACCAAGGTGTTGTCGACGTCGAAGAACGCGGCCGCGGTCAGGTCCGGCGGCGGCGGCAGGGGCGTCTCGGACACCGTTCAACCCTAAGTCACGCAGGGTCGATACTGGATGTGTGGACCATCAGGTGGTGTTGCTCACACGGGCCGGCTGCAGCATGTGCGAACGAGCGGCCGCGACGCTGGCCGTTCTGGCCGAGGAACTGGGGTTCTCGCTGAGCTCCACCGACGTCGACGCGGCGGCTGCCGCAGGCGAGCCCGCTCTACGTGCCGAATTCGGCGATCGGTTGCCGGTCGTGCTGCTCGACGGCGCCGAACACAGCTACTGGGAGGTCGACGAACCCCGGTTGCGTGCGGATGTCAGTTAATTTGGTGGCGCGCTGGTGAACGGCTACTTTGGACCCTGACCGGGCGGGCGAAATGAGGGTACGACCGTCCAGGGGCGAGCGAAGCGACGGGAAGAAATCTAAGGTGATGATGCCGTGAGCGTGCTGCTATTCGGGGTTTCGCATCGCAGTGCGCCGGTGTCCGTACTGGAGCAGCTGAGCACCGACGAGTCCGATCAGGCCAAGATCATCGACGAGGTGCTGCAGTCCTCGCTGGTCACCGAGGCCATGGTGCTGTCGACCTGCAACCGGGTCGAGGTGTACGCCGTGGTCGAGGCATTCCACGGCGGCCTCTCGGTGATCGGGCAGGTGCTTTCCGAGCATTCCCGCATGGGCCTCAACGACCTCACCAAATACGCCTACGTGCGCTACGCCGAAGCCGCCGTCGAGCATCTCTTCGCCGTCACCAGCGGCCTCGATTCGGTCGTCATGGGCGAGCAGCAGGTCCTCGRCCAGGTCCGGCGTGCCTACGCCGCCGCCGAGTCCAACCACACCGTCGGGCGCACCCTGCACGAACTGGCTCAGCGCGCGCTGTCGGTCGGCAAGCGGGTGCACACCGAGACCGGGATCGACTCCGCGGGCGCCTCGGTGGTGTCGGTATCGCTGGAGATGGCCGAGAAGCGGCTCGGGAACCTGGCAGGCCGCAGTGCGGTGGTCGTCGGCGCCGGTGCCATGGGGGCGCTGGCCGCCAAGCACCTGGTCCGCGCCGGGGTGGAGCGCATCGACGTGGTCAACCGCTCGTTGCCGCGTGCCACCCGTCTCGCGGAGAACATCTCCGAACTCGGCGTGCCTGCCACGCCGTACACCCTCGACGACATCTCATCCGTGCTGGCCACCGCCGACGTGGTGGTCAGCAGCACCGGTGCAGTCCGCCCGGTGATGTCGCTGGCCGATGTGCACCACGGTCTGGCGGCACGCGACGGTGACCGCCCGCTGGTGATGTGCGATCTGGGCATGCCCCGCGACATCGACCTCGCGGTGGCCGGCCTGCCCGGCGTGCACGTCATCGACATGGATCGCATCCAGCGCGAGCCCACCGCCCGTGCGGCCGCCTCGGATGCTGAGGCCGCCCGCGCCATCGTGGCCGCCGAGGTTGCCAACTACCTGGCCGGCCAGCGGATGGCCGAGGTGACCCCCACCGTCACGGCCCTGCGTCAGCGGGCCGCCGATGTGGTGGAGGCCGAATTGCTGCGCCTGGACAACCGGCTGCCCGGCCTGGACTCCACCCACCGCGACGAGGTGGCGCGCACCGTGCGCCGCGTCGTCGACAAGCTGCTGCACGCCCCCACGGTACGGGTCAAGCAGCTGGCAGGCGCCCCCGGCGGAGACAGTTACGCCGAGGCGCTGCGTGAGCTCTTCGAACTCGACCCGCAGGCCGTCGACGCCGTCTCCGGTGGCGAATTGCCTTTGATCGCAACAGATAACGACAAGCCCGAGTGATCCGTATCGGCACCCGGGGCAGCCTGCTCGCGACGACTCAGGCCGGCTTCATCCGTGACGCCCTGATCGCCAACGGCCACCCCGCCGAGTTGGTCATCGTGGCTACCGCCGGTGACCAATCGAGTGCGCCCATCGCCGAAATCGGCGTCGGTGTCTTCACCGCCGCCCTGCGCGAAGCCGTCGTCGACGGCGTCGTCGACATGGCCGTGCACTCCTACAAGGATTTGCCGACCGCCCCCGACCCCCGGTTCGACATCGCCGCCATCCCGCCCCGTGAGGACGCCAGGGACGCCCTGGTGGCCCGGGACAACATGGTGCTGGGAGAGTTGCCCGCCGGCTCCACGATCGGCACCTCGAGCCCGCGACGGGCCGCGCAGCTTAGAGCACTGGGTCTCGGTTTGGAAATTCGCCCCCTACGAGGCAACCTAGACACCAGGTTGAACAGGGTAAGTAGCGGTGATCTCGACGGTGTCGTCGTCGCCCGGGCGGGTCTCGCCCGCATCGGACGGCTCGACGCTGTGACCGAGTCGCTCGAACCGGTGCAGATGTTGCCGGCACCGGCTCAGGGGGCTCTCGCAGTGGAGTGTCGCGCCGGTGACAGTGAGCTTGTCGCGGTGCTGGCGGAGTTGGATGACGCCGACACTCGCGCCGCGGTCACCGCTGAACGTGCCCTGCTCGCCGAACTGGAGGCGGGTTGTTCCGCGCCGGTGGGTGCCATCGCTGAGGTGGTCGAGTCCATCGATGAGGACGGCCGCGTCTTCGAAGAGCTGTCGCTGCGTGCCTGCGTGGCGGCGCTGGACGGATCCGACGTGATCCGTGCGTCCGGTATCGGTACTCCGGAACGGGCACGGGAGCTAGGGCTCTCGGTGGCCGCGGAACTGTTCGAACTGGGTGCACGCGACGTGTTGGCAGATGCTGGGAGTGACAGATGACTGGGCACGCAGGTAGCCGGGGCCGAAAGATCCGGCCCGGCCGTATCACGTTCGTAGGCTCAGGCCCGGGCGATCCAGGCTTGCTGACGACCCGTGCGCGGACGGTACTCGCCAACGCCGCGACGGTCTTCACCGACCCCGACGTACCCGAAGCGGTGCTGGCGCTGGTCGGTTCCGAGCTGCCGCCCACCTCCGGGCCGGCACCGGAAGCTCCCGCCTCGGATTCCGACGGTGGCGAGACGGCAGCCGTGCTGCCCGGTGGCCCCGATGTGCGTCCCGCACTGGGGGACCCGGCCGAGGTCGCCAAGACCCTGGCCGCCGAGGCCCGCCACGGCGTGGACGTGGTCCGGCTGGTGGCCGGTGACCCGCTGTCGGTCGACGCGGTCATCACCGAGGTCAACACGCTGGCCCGCACCCACCTGAACTTCGAGATCGTGCCCGGCCTGCCGGACACCACCGCGGTCCCGACGTACGCCGGCCTGCCGCTGGGTTCCTCGCACACCGTGGCCGACGTCCGTGACCCGAACGTGGATTGGGCCGCGCTGGCCGCCGCCCCCGGGCCGCTGATCCTGCACGCCACAGCCTCGCATCTGGCGGACGCTGCGCGCACCCTGGTCGAGTTCGGCCTGGCCGAGAACACCCCGGCCGTCGTCACCGCGCACGGCACCACCTGCCAGCAGCATTCGGTGGAGACCACGCTGATCGGCTTGGGAGACAAGGCGATTCTGACCGCCGCCGAGTCCACCGGCGGTGCCCTGGGTCCGCTGGGTGGGCCGCTGGTGGTGACGATCGGCAAGACCGTCGCCAACCGCGCGAAGCTGAACTGGTGGGAGAGCCGCGCACTGTACGGCTGGACCGTGCTGGTGCCGCGTACCAAGGATCAGGCCGGCGAGATGAGTGATCGCCTGGTCACCCACGGCGCGCTGCCGGTCGAGGTGCCCACCATCGCCGTCGAGCCGCCGCGCAGCCCGGCCCAGATGGAAAGGGCCGTCAAGGGTCTGGTCGACGGCCGGTTCCAGTGGGTGGTCTTCACCTCCACCAACGCGGTGCGTGCGGTGTGGGAGAAGTTCAACGAGTTCGGTCTGGATGCCCGGGCGTTCTCCGGTGTGAAGATCGCCTGTGTCGGTCAGGCCACCGCGGACCGGGTCCGTGCCTTCGGCATCAACCCGGAGCTGGTGCCCGCCGGCGAGCAGTCCTCGCTGGGCCTGCTCGACGAATTCCCGGACTACGACGAGATTTTCGATCCGGTGAACCGGGTGCTGTTGCCGCGTGCCGATATCGCCACCGAAACCCTGGCCGAGGGCCTGCGCGAACGTGGCTGGGAGATCGAGGATGTCACCGCCTACCGCACCGTGCGCGCCGCTCCGCCGCCGGCGCAGACCCGCGAGATGATCAAGACCGGCGGGTTCGACGCGGTCTGCTTCACCTCGAGCTCGACGGTGCGCAACCTGGTCGGTATCGCCGGTAAGCCGCACGCACGCACCATCGTCGCCTGCATCGGCCCGAAGACGGCCGAAACTGCAGTCGAATTCGGCCTGCGCGTCGATGTGCAGCCGGAGACGGCCGCGGTCGGTCCGCTGGTCGAGGCGCTGGCCGAGCACGCCGCCCGACTGCGTGCCGAGGGTGCGCTGCCTCCGCCGCGCAAGAAGAGCCGCCGGCGGTAATGGGGTACCCCCGCCACCGTCCACGCAGGCTTCGTTCCACGCCGGCGATGCGCCGGCTGGTGGCGCAGACCTCGCTGGAGCCACGGCATCTGGTGCTGCCGATGTTCGTCGCCGACGGACTGTCGGAACCACGCCCGATCACCTCGATGCCGGGAGTCGTTCAGCACACCCGGGATTCGTTGCGCCGGGCCGCCGCCGACGCGGTGGCCGCCGGTGTGGGCGGACTCATGTTGTTCGGTGTGCCGCGCGACGAGGACAAGGACGCCGTCGGGAGCGCGGGCCTGGACCCGGACGGCATCCTGAACGTGGCCCTGGCCGATCTCGCCGGGGATCTCGGTGATGTCACCGTGCTGATGGCCGACACCTGCCTCGACGAGTTCACCGACCACGGGCACTGCGGCGTCCTGGACGCGCACGGCCGGGTCGACAACGACGCCACCAACGATCAGTACGTGAAACTGGCTGTGGCCCAGGCTCATTCGGGTGCGCACGTGGTCGGCCCGAGCGGGATGATGGACGGCCAGGTGGCGGCCATCCGGGACGGTCTGGATGCGGCCGGGCACGAGGACGTCGCGATCCTGGCCTATGCCGCGAAGTTCGCCTCGGCGTTCTACGGCCCCTTCCGGGAAGCGGTCGGCTCCAGCCTGTCCGGTGACCGGCGGACCTATCAGCAGGATCCGGGCAATGCCCGCGAGGCCGTACACGAGATCGCGCTGGACATCGACGAAGGCGCCGACATCGTGATGGTCAAACCGGCGATGAGTTACCTCGATGTGGTCGCCGCCGCTGCCGACATCTCGCCGGTGCCGGTGGCCGCCTATCAGATCTCGGGGGAGTACTCGATGATCAGCGCCGCCGCCGCCAACGGCTGGATCGATCTGCGGGCCTCCGCGCTGGAGTCGCTGGTCAGCATCCGCCGTGCCGGCGCCGATATCGTGCTGACCTACTGGGCGGCCGAGGCCGCCGGATGGCTGGCGTGACCGAAGAACCGCCCGCCACACCGCCGGCCAGCCGCCCAGAGGACATCGACACCGGGTTCTGGCTCTGGATGGCAGCGCTCCCGCTGATGGTGATCGGTTACCTCATCGACCTGGCCACCGCACCCATGCCGGACGCCGGGAGCCACGTCTACGCGGTGTCGGGTCTGTTCGTCGTGGTGACCATCGCCGTCGTCGTGACCTTCGCGGTGCTGATGCGGCTGGGCTACCGCTGGCCGCGCACCCTGCTGACCGCCGCGGGGCTGACGGCGGTGGTCTATTCGGTCTCCAGCCTGTTCACCGGGGAGCGGTCCGAGTTCGCCGCGGTCGGGTTCGCGGCGTGCACCATCATCGGCTCGGTGCTGATCCTCGGTGGCGTGGTGCTGTTGCACCGCAAGGACGCTCACGAATACCTCACCCGATAGGCTGGCGCCGATATGACCAAACCCACACCCGCGCCGCGCCCGGCCCTCGTCAACATCGCATTCTGGCTGGTCCTGGCGGGATCGGTGCTGCTGCTGGCCGGTGGTCTGCTCGGGCTGAGCAGCGCGATCAGCACCCCGCGCAGCGCCTTCTCCACCGAGCTGTCCGACAGCGAGGTCCGCAGCATCGTGATCATGCGGGGCGGTATCAGCGCACTGCTGTTACTCACCGGTCTGGTGCTGAGCTTCCTGGCCGGCCGCGCCCGCAACGGGGATCTGCGGTTCCGCCGGGCGATGGTGTGGCTGTCGGTGGTGCTGGTGGCGCTGGTGTTCGTGCTGGCGCTGCTGGCACCGTTCGCCGTCGCGCCGCTGGCCCTTTTCGGGGTGGTGCCGGTGGCCATCGGGGCGACGCTGTTCATGCGGCCGGCGGCCTCGGACTGGTTTCTGGAGGTGCAATGACCGAGAGCATCCCGCCGGCTCCCGAGACCACCGAGCAGGTGTTATTCCGCGAGCCGGGTGGCACCTGGTGGTGGTTGCTGGCCGGTCCGGCGGCCGGCGCGGCGATGATGTTCATCCAGCTGTCCGGTGGCGTCGGCGTGCAGTTCGGGGTGCCTGTGGCCTTCACCATCCTGGTCAGTGGCTTCCTCTGGATCCAGATCAAGGCCGCCCGCATACACACCTCGGTGGAGCTGACGCCCACCACGCTGCGGCAGGGGACCGAGTTCGTCACCATCGCCGACATCGTGAAGATCTATCCGGGGCCCAAGCGTCACGAGGCCGAGAAATGGCAGTCCTACCGTGCCTTCGGTGAGCTCAGCGGCATCCCCCGCGGTCGTACCGGGATCGGTATGAAGCTGACCGACGGCCGTTCCGGACAGGCTTGGGCACGCAGGCACCGCACGCTGCGCGCGGCCCTGGAATCGTTGGTCGGGGAGGCGGCATCGTGAGGCGCACCGCGATGGTGCAACTCGTCGTTGCCGCCGTGGCGCTGGTTGCCGCGGTGGCGAGTTGGCGCGCCGCCGGTTCCCCGGAGCAGGTGCCACCGATCATGGATGGCCAACCCACGCTGTCGACGACGGTCTACTACCCGCCGCTGCTGGTGCTCGCGCTGGCGCTGCTCACCGCCGCCGGTGTACTGGCGGTGTTGGGCATCGCCCGGTGGCGCCGCTCTCGGCGCTAGACCGCTCCACCGGTTACTGCTCAGGCAGGTTGGCGCCGGTCCCGCAACGGTTCCGTAGGTCGACCAGCGGCTGGCGAATCGCCTGTAGTTCGGCCTGCTCCCGAGGATGGGCCGTCAGGTAATCCTGGACCTGCGTTCGGATCTGGTCATGCGGTTGGCCCTGCAGCCCGGTGAAGAAATCGTTCACCCAGGGGTGTGTGAAGAGGTAGACCGACGTTCCTGCCGAGACGCTCGCCCTGACCTGCGATGCGTCGCCGGCAGTGCAGTTGAGCGGGGGGTCGGCCAGTGCTGACGGGACAGCGGTCAGTAGCAACGCGCAGACGGCCGAACCGGCCCCGATGGCACCGGCGACGGTGCGACCGGCGAGACGGGCATTGAGCAACATGTTGGACTCCTTTGGGTGTGGGTGCAACGAGCAATTGCCAGAGTCGAGAACTGACAACACAACACGGGCCATGGCCAGTCGCGATGTTCGTGTCGGCGGGAACTTCCGGCTACCGTCCGCGCCCGCCACCGCCACCGCCACCGCCGCCGCGGCCGCCACCGCCGCCGCGTGGGATGTTGACATTGGGAACGTTCACGTTCGGCACATTCACGTTCGGCACATTCACGTTCGGCACATTCACGTTCGGCACATTCACGTTCGGCACGTTGACATTCGGGACATCGAAGTTGGGCACGATCTCAGCGATCTCCGGGACATTGAAGTCTGGGACGATCTCGGCCAGGTCGGCATCGATATTGGCGTTGGGAACATTGATGTTCCCGGGAATGCCGGGCACGTTGACGTTGGGCACGTTCACGTCGCCGGGGATGCCGGGCACGTTGACGTTGGGCACGTTGACGTTGGGCACGTTGACGTTGGGCATGTTGACGTTGGGCACGTTGATATCGGGATTGGGTATGTCGATATCGGGACCGGGCTGAAGGGGCGCGTCCAGCACTGGCCACGTGGAGCTGAACACCTCATCCTGCGGGTCGGCCGTCGCCGGGGCGGCAAGAGTCGCACCCGTCAGGACGATGGAAGCTGCGATGACAATGGTGCGAACCATCATGGACCCCCGACCAGAGTGACGACCTCCCCTTTATTTACGCCTACGTAAGTCGCAAAGGGTGAAAACCAACAATTTGGTCTCAGGATTTTCACGGATCGTCAAGACGCCCCATCCGGCGGCACCCCGTGAGCCGTGGGGCAGAACACAATATGTGACGGGTTCGGCAGCCCCGTTCAGGGGTAATCTCGGCCGTGCTGGTCGCGGGGGCAGCGGCGTCACCGCGGAGTCGGGAATCGAGCTCTGGGCGGTAGACGATGACAAGAATCGAACGTTGGTTGGGGGCCGCGGCATCCGCGGCGTGTGTGGCGGCCGGATCGCTGGCGGTGGCGGGGCAGGCCGCGGCCGAGCCCCAGGCCTGCCCGGACATCCAGGTGGTGTTCGCGCGGGGCACTTTCGAAGCGCCCGGGGTGGGCGGAACGGGCCAGGCATTCGTGGATGCGCTGCGCGCCAAGACCGCAGGCAAGTCGGTGGACGTGTATCCGGTGAACTACCCCGCGTCGCTGGACTTCGCGACGGCCGCCGACGGTGTGGTGGACGCCGGTAACAAGATCCGTGCCACGGTGGCGGCCTGCCCGGACACCAAGGTGGTGCTCGGCGGGTTCTCCCAGGGGGCGGCGGTGGCCGCCTACATCACCGCTGATGCGGTGCCGGAGGGCTTCGCCCTGCCGCCGGGCCTGACCGGTCCGCTGGAACCGTCGGTGGCCGATCACGTCGCCGCGGTCGCGTTGTTCGGCAAGCCGTCGAGCGGTTTCCTGCAGATGATCTACACCGGTGCTCCCCCCATCACCGTCGGCGCCGGATACACCGATAAGACGCTGGATCTGTGCATCCCGACCGATCCGGTGTGCGCCCCGGGCGGCGGCGACGGCAACGCCCACAACATGTACGCGGCGAACGGTCTGGTCGACCAGGCCGCCGAGTTCGCCGCGTCCCGGTCCGGCGTCACCGAAACCGGAGACGCCGTCGTCGACCAGGCCTCCGGGTAGCGGCAGTCCGCGGGGCGTATGACCCACACCACAGCCTGTTGGAACAAAGTTCAAAATCTGTAACACTGTTCCCCATGACGGAACTGGCGGAGAACGTACCCGAGGCACTCGACGACGCATTGCCGCTCGGGCCCGACTCCTTGGTGTGGAAGTACTTCGGTGAGAACCGGATGTACCTGATCGGGCCGCGCCCCGCGGTGCTGCAGAACATGCTCGCCGAACTCGGCCAGGGCGTGTTGGACCACTCGACGTTCTTCTCCGACACCGCCGAGCGCCTCAAGCGCACCATMCCGCCGATCTTCAAGACGGTGTACGGCTCCGAGGACAACAACGCAGGCACCCAGGTACGCGACTTCCACCACAACATCAAGGGCGACATGCCGGGCCCGGACGGTACGCCGGCCGGGCGTTACCACGCACTGGATCCGGATACCTACTACTGGGCCCACGCCACGTTCGTCGAGCAGGTCATCTACTTCGCCGACACTTTCGTCAAGCGGCTCAGCGAGGCGGAGAAGGAGCAGATCTATCTGGAATCCAAGACCTGGTACCGGCGCTACGGGGTCAGCGACCGTCCGCAGCCGGCCACCTACGCCGAGTTCGTGCAGTACTGGGACCGGATGCTCGAAGAGGTCGCCGTCCCGCACAAGTCCGCCAGGTACGGCGTCGGCTATGTCACCAAGGGATTCCCGTGCCCCAAGGGGGTGAACCCGGTGGTCTGGAAGCTCATCGCGAAGGTCTTCGATCCCGTCGCCGCATTCATCACCGCCGGCGGGCTGCCACCGCGGGCGCGCGACCTGCTGGGCCTGCCCTGGACCGAGCGCCAGGAACGCAACTACCAACGGTTCGCCGCACTCTGCCGGTCCCGCCCGGTCAACTGGGCCTGGGACAAACTGCCGATGTCGGTGCGCTACAGCAAGTTCGCCCAAGCCGGCTATGCCAGGGGCTGACGCCGGCGAAACCATCCTCGACGCGGCACTCGTCGAGTTGGAGCGGCACGGCTTCCGCAAGGTCGCCCTCGACGATGTCGCGCGGCGGGCCGGGGTCAGCCGGACCACCATCTACCGGCGCTTCGCCAACCGGGACGAACTCGTCGGCGCGGTCATCGAACGTGAGAACGTGGCATTGTTCGCCGATATCGCCAAGGAGTTGAAAGCGGCCAAGCCGCAATCGAACTACTACGTCGAGGCGTTCACGCTGTCGATCATGCGGTTCCGTCGGCACCGGGTGCTCAACCAGATGATCGTCGACGATCCCGCTCTGGCCCAGGAGATGCTGCACCGGCACTACGGCGCCGCCGTCGAAAGGATGGCCGCCGCACTGCTCGTGATCTTCCCGGACGGATTCGCCGAGCGGATCGGCGCTCAAGCCGTCAACGACCTGGCCGACACCATCCTGCGGTATGCGGCCATGGTGCTGCTGTTGCCCAGCGTGCAGCCGTTGCAGACCGCCGACGACGTACGGGCCTTCGCGACCCGGCACTTCCTGCCCAGCCTGCCTGCGGCTTTACGCTCGGTCTCGGCCTGATTGTTTGGTGGGTCACATATTCGGGCAGCCGTGAGCCATGACTACTCAACCTGACCGCGGCACCAAGGCGACGCCGGAAGAAATCGGGGCCTATGAGGACAACCGTCCGACGTCCGTGCTGCCCGGCAGCGATGGCACGGTATCGGGCACCGCGGTGACCGACTGGCTGGACGACGACGGAAACCCGAAATACAACGAGAACTCCACCGAAGAAGACCAGGACTCCACAGAAGACCAGACCCCGAAGAATTAAGCTGACCGGGTGACGCCGCTGGAACAGACCGCCCCCGCCTTCGTGGACATGGCCCATTCCATCGTGTGGGCCTCGGTGGCCACCGTGGACGCCGACAGCAAGCCGCGCAGCAGAGTTCTGCACCCGATCTGGGAGTGGGACGGCACCGACCTGTTCGGCTGGGTGGCCACCGTACCGTCGCCGGTCAAGCAGCAGCACCTCGCCGTGCACCCGTTCATGTCGGTCAATTACTGGGCGCCCAACCACGACACCTGCAGCGCAGACTGCCTCGTCGAGTGGTACACCGATGACGACACCCGAAAGATGGTGTGGGACAAGTTCGTCAACGCCCCCGAACCGCTGGGCTACAACCCGACCATCATCCCGGGCTGGGACTCGCCCACCTCGTCCGCCTTCGCCGTCCTCCGGCTGGCGCCGTACCGGCTGCGCGTGCAACCCGGCACCGTGATGACCGCGGCGACCGGCGAGGTGCTCAGCTGGAGCGCGTGAGCAACAACGCGGATTCGATTGGGGCGATGCGCAATACGTGTCGCCACGGCCCCTTCGCGACGCTCAGCGCCTCACTCAGCGGCACCACCCGGGGTTCCTCCACGAGCAGGCTGCGACCGTCGATCTGCACCCGCCCGGACCCGGAGGCCTGCAGGTTGCGTACCCAGTCGGTGTCAGTGCCGTAGGGCAACAGCACCGCGACCCCATCGGTCGTCGGGAACGCCGTCACCGGTGTGCGGTAGTCCTTCCCGGATTTGCGGCCGACGTGGTCGACGGCCGACCACAGTGGCACATACCCGGCCAGCGGCTCCACCACCGGGTTGACGTACTTACGGTTGAACTCGGCACGTTGGCGGGCGAAGAGCATGCGGTGGATTCTAGAGCTCTCCGACGGTCGCCGCGGGGTTGCTGCAGACATTGCGCAGCAGATTCTCGAACTGCGCCAGCAGATTCCGGATCAGCTCCCCGCTGTACAGGGCGGTGCGGTAACTCGCCTCCAACACCATGGCCGAGCCGCTGTCGACGACGTTGATGAACAGTTCGAACGTCTCGGCCTGCCGCACCAGGGTCTCGTAGCCGACGGTCAGCCCGGTATGCCGGATGTCGTCGTCACGCACGTCGATGTTGAACACCACGCTGACCAGGGGCGGGCGGTTGCCGACCCGGGTCAGGTTGAGCTGCTCGGTCAGTGTGCCCACGCTGACGCCCTGGTGGTCGTAGGCGTCCAGCAGGGCGCCTCGGGTGCCCCGCAGGGCGTCGGTGAAGCTGTCGGCGCCGTCGATCTGCAGACGCAGGGGCAGCAGGTTCACGCAGTGCCCCACCAGCCTGCCCTGATCGTGGAAGGACTGACCGGCCGCGGCCAGCCCGATCACCAGATCGTCCTGCCCGGTTCGCTGCTGCAGCAGACCGGCGAACCCGGTCAGCATGGTGGCCACCAGGCTGGCGCCGTGCGCGCTGCCCACGGTGCGCAACCGGCTCACCAGATCGGCATCCAGCGGTAGGTCCACCCGGGCCGCGGACAAATCACTGTCGTCACCGCCGGGCCGGTCGCCCGGAATCTGCGGTGGCGCAGGCACCTCGCGCAGCTGCTTGAGCCAGTAGTCCTGGTGCAGCCGGCCGGTACGGGACTGCAGGAAGTGATGCTCGACGGCGCTGTAGTCGGCGTATCGCGGTGCGGCGGGCAACGCCGCGTCGCGTCCCTCCACCCGTGCCGAATACAGCGCGGCCAGCTCGCTCAGCGCGACCGCACCCGACCAGCCGTCGCACACCGCGTGATGGGTCACGAACAGCAGCTTGTGGTGCTCGGCGCCCAGTCGCACCAACCGGAACCGCACCAGCGGCCCGTTGCGCAGATCGAAGCGGCTGCTCATCTCGTGGTCGTGGATCTGGGCCAGCGAGGCGGYCCGGGTCGGCTCGTCGAGTCCGCTCAGGTCGTGCACCGGCAGGTCGAGTTCGACGGTCGTGTCGATCACCAGGGACCGGCCGTCGCGGGAGAACCGGGCGCGCAGCGACTCATGCCGGTCCAGCAGGGTCTGCAGGCCGTGCCGCATTGCCTGCTCGTCGAGGCGCCCGGCCAGGTCCAGGCTCAGACCTTCGTTGTAGGCGACGCTGTTGTTGCCGACGAAGCGGGCGGCCAGCCAGACCTCACGCTGGGATTCGGTGCTGGGCAAAGTGATCGTCGTGCCGTCCGCGCTGACGGTCGCGCCGAACAGTTCCGCCGTCGGCGTCACATCGTCGAAGAAGCCGCCCTGCTCCATCTGCGCGATGGCGTAGGCGAACGCATCGACGATGAACTGCACCTCGGCCGGACCGTGTTCGGTGGTCAGATAGTTCGGCCGGGCATCCCAGGCGTTCACCCCGGCTTCGCGCAGGAAGTAGTAGAACAGTTCGCCGAAGGCGAGTTCCTGGGTCCACTCCGGCTTCATCAGCGACCCGAACCGGCCGATGTGCATGGGCACACCCTCGGAACGGAACAGCGCGTTGAGGCGGTCCACCATGTCCGCGGCGGTGGCATTGACCCGGTCCTGCAGGCCCGGATTGTCCTTCATGTGCTTGAGGGTGGCGTGCACGACGGCCATCGTGAGCGGGTGGCGCACGAAGGTGCCCGCGAAGTAGGTGACTCCCACCTCGGGCATCGAGTCGTCCCCGAACTGCCAGCTGCCACCGTCGAGGGCGTCCATGAACCGGGCGGTGCCCGCCAGTGCACCGACCGGCAGCCCGGCACCGAAAACCTTGCCGTAGCAACCGATATCGGCCTTCACACCCCACACACCCTGGGCGCCTGCCCAGTGCACGCGGAAACCGCACACCACTTCGTCCATGATCAGTGCGGTGCCGCTCTCATCGCAGATCCGGCGCACCTCGCGTACATAGTCGGCGGGCTGCAGATCGGGCTTGCGGGACTGCACGGGTTCGATGAGCACGGCCGCCAGCTCGTGGGCCCGTTCACGCAGCACCGCAAGCGATTCCGCGGTGCCGTATTCCAGGACGATGGTGTTGGCCACGCTCTCCGGCGGGACGCCGGGCGCGGCGGGCACGGTCCGGCCGCTCGGTGTGCTGCGGACCAGGACCTCATCGGTGATGCCGTGGTAGTCACCCTCGTGCTGCACGATGAGGTTGCGCCCGGTGACGGTGCGGGCCAGCCGGATCGCGGCCAGCACCGCCTCGGAACCGGTGTTGCAGAAGGCGACCCGCTCATGGCCGGTCATTTCCCCGAACAGCTTGGCGCATTCACCGGCGATGGGGTTCTGCGGGCCGATGATGATGTCGCGCTCGATCTGCCGTTGCACCGCGTCCACCACGAAATCCGGTCGATGGCCGAAGAACACCGAGCCGAAGCCGTTGGTGATGTCGACATAGTCGTTGCCGTCGATATCGGTGAACCGCGGGCCCTTCGAGGTCTCCGACACGATCGGGTAGACCAGGTCCTTCCACAACGGCCGGAACCCGGACACCGCACGCGGATCCGCCAGGTGCGGACGATGCTCGTCGGCGTAGGCACGGCTGCGCGTGGTCCGCGCGGTGTAGCGGGCGACGAAATCGTCGAGCGCGGCCCGCTGCCGCGGCGTCAACGACTCGTCGGCGGTCTTGCTGATGCGGGCTCCCGCACCGAAGACCTTGGGCTTCTGCGGATCTGCGCCGCCGGCGTCGAGTTCCAGCAGGTGCGCCGCCAGCCCGGCCGGGGTGGTGAACTCCTCCAGCAGTTGGCGAAACCGCAGCGAGACCGAGCGCCGCTGGTTGACCTGGGTGGTGATCTGGGTCAGCAGCAGGGAATCGAACCCCATCTCCAGGAAGGAGCGGTGATCGTCATCAGGGCCGATGTCGACACCGGCCACCTCGGCGAACAGTGTCCGCACGAAGGTGGTCATCCGGTCCGCCGGGTCGGCCTCGATGTCCTGCTGAGGTGCCTCTGTTTCCGGTGCCGGGGCGGCGGCGGTGACGGGCAGCGCTCCGGCCGGGGTGAGCCAGTGCCGGGACTTGGCGAACGGGTAGGTCGGCAGGCTGACCCGGAGCCGGGTCTCGCCGGCGTGCACCCGGCGGGCATCGGTGTCCACCCCACACAGGAACAGCCGGCCCACCGCGGCGGCGACGTGCTCGGCATCGTCGGCGTCGGCGGCACCGGCATGGGGGAGTGAAGCCACCGCGGTGACCCCGCACTGGCGGGCACTGGTGGTGAGGTTCTGACCGGGACCGCATTCCAGCAACACGACGCCGGGATGTTCGGCGACGTGGCGCAGGGCAGGCGCGAAACGCACCGCGTGACGTAACTGCTGCGCCCAGTAATTCGGGTCCTGGGCCTGCTCGTCGGTGATCGGCAGCCCGGACAGGCTGGAGTAGAACGGCAGCGACGGCGCGGTGCGCGGATACTGCGCGACCACCCGGGTGAACGCATCGACGATCGGATCCATCATCGGTGAGTGGAAGGCGTGACTGGTGTGCAGCGCGGTGGTGGGCACCCCCGCGGACTCCAGTTGAGCCCGTACCTCGTCGAGTTCACCATGCGGGCCGGACAGCACGGTCAGCTTCGGCGAGTTGACACCGGCAACGGCGACCGACCCGCGCACGTACCGGCCGGCGTCCTGTTCGGACAGCCGCACCGCGAGCATCCCGCCCGCCGGCATCGACTGCATCAGCCGGGCGCGTTCGGCGAGGATCAGCAGCGCATGCTCGAGCTCGAACACACCGGCCAGGGTGGCGGCCACGAACTCGCCGACGCTGTGCCCGATCATGGTGTGCGGCTTCAATCCCCAGCTCATCCACAGCTTGGCGGTGGCGTAGCTGATGGTGAAGATGGCCGGCTGGGCCAGCTGGGTGTCGCGCAGTGCATCGGCGGAATCAGCATCGAAGAGCACATCGCGGAGATCGACGTTCAGCGCTGGCAGCAGGATGTCGGCGCACTGGTTGACCGCGCTGCGGAACACGCTCTCGGTCTCGTAGAGCCGGCGTCCCATCCCGGTGTGCTGGGCGCCCTGGCCGGGAAAACCGAACACCAGGTGCGGGCGCCCCTGCGGATCACGTCCGGTGACAACGCTTTCTGGGTCCGCGAGCCGGGTGGCGGCCTGCCCGGGGGACCGGGCCACCACCGCGGCCCGGTACTGGTGCCGGTTGCGGCCCACATCGAGTGTGTAGGCGATATCGGCGAGCGAATCCGCGGAGCCGGTCAGCACCCGGGCCAGGTCGTCGATCTGGGTCTGCAGCGCCTCGGCGCTGCGCGCCGACAGGCGCAGCACCTGCCACTCCCGGCGGGCCGGGGTGGACGCCTGGACCGGGCCCTGCTCCAGGATGGCGTGGAAATTGGTGCCGCCGAAACCGAACGAGGACAGCGCGCCTCGGCGCGGACCGTCGGGCGCCCAGCTGGTGCGGGTGTCGTTGACGAAGAACGGCGAGGACTCGAAGGCGCAGTCCGGGTTGGGCTTTTCGAAGTTCAGGGTGGCCGGGCGTTCGCCGTGGCGCAGCATCAGGGCCAGCTTGATCGCGCCGGTCATGGCCGCTGCGGCATCGAGGTGCCCGATGTTGGTCTTCACGCTGCCGATCGCACAGAACCCGGTGTCCTCGGTGTCCTCCCGCCAGGACTGGGTGATGGCGGCCACCTCGATGGGGTCGCCGAGCGGGGTGCCGGTGCCGTGGGCCTCCAGCACGCCGATGCTGCGGGCGTTGATACCGGAACGGTCCAGCGCGGTACGCACCACGTCCCGCTGCCCGGCGATGCTGGGCGCGGTGAAACTGGCACGCTCACCGCCGTCGTTGTTCAGGGCGGTGGCGCGGATGACGGCGTGGATGGTGTGGCCGTCGGCAATCGCGTCGTCGAGGCGCCGCAACACGACACACGCGCCGCCGCCGGTGAGCACCATGCCGCTGGCATCGGCATCGAACGCGCGTACCCGCCCGTCGGCGCTGAGCGCCCCGCCGGGAATGTGCTCGTGCCCGTGGCGGTACTGCCAGGGCAGCGACGCGCCGCCGGCCAGCGCCACATCGCAGTCGTCGGCCAGCAGTGCCTGACAGGCCAGGTGTAGCGCGGCGCCACTGGACGAGCATGCCGTCTGCACGCTCATCGCGGGCCCGGTCAGTCCCAGTTTGTAGGCGATGCGGGTGGCGGCGTAATCCTTGTCATTGCCGACCAGTGCGTAGCCCAGGCCGTAATCGCCGGTCTGATCGTGCGGCAACACGTTGCGGGTGAGGTAGCTGTTGGCGGCCACACCGGCGTAGATGCCGGCGCGCAGCGTGCTGGTGGCGGTGGCCAGCCCGGCGTCCTCGAAGGCGGCCACCGCGGTCTGCAACAGCAGGCGCTGCTGCGGGTCTATCCGTTCGGCCTCGTGCGGGGTGTAGCCGAAGAAGGTGTGGTCGAAGGTTTCCGAGTCGGCGACCCAGCCGCTGACCGGCACCTGCCCGGGCAGGTCCGGGTTGAACTCCAGCACTTCCAGCGAGTCCACCCCGTCGAGCAGGTTGCGCCAGAACGTCGCTACGTCGGCGGCACCGGGCACCCTGGCCGCCATGCCGACGATCGCGATGTGTTCGCCTGTGCGGCGGTGCCGCGGGGCGCGCGGCACGGGCGCGGCGGCCGGTTCGGGCCGCGCCAGCCTGGCGGCCACCCCGGCGATCGTCGGCTTCTCGAAGAACTCGGTGATCGTCAGTGCCGCACCGACTTCGGCGTTGACCCGGGTCACCAGCCGGGTGGCCAGCAGCGAGTTGCCGCCCAGTTCGAAGAACGGGTCCTCGGCACCGGCGCCGGGGAACCCGAGGAGGTCTTCCCAGATGGCGGTCAGCGTGCGTTCCAGCGCATCGGCCGGCGGCCGGTACGCGGTGCCCAGTGCGGGGCGCCCCAGCACCGGTGCGGGCAGCGCCTTGCGGTCCACCTTGAAGCTGGCGTTGACCGGGAAGGCGTCCATGAAGGTGTAGCTGGCCGGGACCATGAAGTCGGGAAGATCATGCGCCAGTACGGCATTGAGTGCGGTTCGGTCCCGCGCACCCTCGGAGGAGGTGCGCAGGTAGGCCGCCACGAAGCGTTCCCCGTCCGGTCGGGACGGCGCGGTCACCACGCTCTCCAGTACACCGGGGATGCGGTTGAGGGCCTGTTCGATCTCGCCGAGTTCCACCCGGTGACCGCGGATCTTGACCTGGTGGTCCATCCGGCCGTGATAGAGCAACACCCCGTCGGCGCGCCGGCTGACCAGATCGCCGGTGCGGTAGAGCGTGTCACCGCCCAGCGGGTCGGCGACGAACGCGGCCGCGGTCTGCTCGGGCAGGTTGCGGTACCCGGCGCCCACGCAGACACCCTGCACGCACAGCTCGCCCTTTTCGCCGTGAGTGACCAGGCGCAGGTCACGGTCGCGGACGGTGAGCACGATATTGGGCAGGGCGTCACCGAGCGGGCAGTCACCGCCGGTGCTGATATCGGCGTCGGTGACCTCGTGGGCGGCGATGGTGTCGGCGCACTCGGTGGGCCCGTAGCCGTTGAACAGCGCGGGCCGGATATCGGCGTGGGTCAGCCAGTTTCGGAACCGGTCCAGGCGCAGCGCCTCGCCCAGGATCAACAGCCGTCGCACGCCGGCCATCTGCGCGTAGGTCGCCGCACTGCCGTCCTCGATGAGGCCGAGCAGACCGGTCGGCGTGTGACTGAGGGTGTTGACGCCGAAGTCGACGATGGCGGCGCGGATACGCGGCGGGTCATAGACGGGGGAGTCGTAGAGCACCACGGTGCCCCCGGCCAGCAGTGGTGAGCAGATCGCCTTGCTGGTGATGTCGAAGCCGATGGAGGTCGCCACCAGTGCACGGGTCTGCGGGCCGACGCCGAAACCGTCGATCATCCAGCGGTTGACGTTGACCGCGCCGCGCTGAAAGTTCAGGGTGCCCTTGGGTTTTCCGGTGGATCCGGAGGTGTAGATGGAGTACACCAGGTCATCGGCGCTGCCCGCCGGTGGGTTGGTGTCGTGGCCGGCATCGTCATCGCGCAGCTGTACCACCCGGGTGCCGGCCTGAATACCCATGGCGCGCAGGCCCTCCGCGTCACGGTCGGTGACCACTGCGAACGGTTGGGCGTCGGCCAGGATTCCGTCGATGCGGGCGGCGGGGTAGGTCGGGTCCAGCGGTATGTAGTAGCCGCGAGCCTTCAGGATGCCCATCAGCGCGATCGGCAGCAGCGGGGTGCGGTCGCACAGAAAGGCCACCCCGGTGCCCGGCGTCAGTCCGGCATCGATCAGTCGGTGCGCCAGGCCGTTGGCCCGGGCGTTGAACTCGGCGTAGGTCAGCGACCCGTCGCGGTGGGCGATCGCCTCGGCGTCCGGGGTGCGGGCGACCTGCTGCGCGAACAGATCCTGGATGGTGCTCACGCGGCAGCCTTTCGCGCAGAAATGGTGAGGAAGCGCATGCCCGCCACTTCGGTCTCGTACTGCTCGACGACGTCCCAGCCGGCCCGGGTGAGTAGGTGCGGGTGGTTGTGGCAGAAGCTGAACTCGTTGCCGTGCGGACGCGAGCGGGTTTCGGTGCTCAGGTCGTAGCCGGTGTAGACCGGTTCGGTGAGCAGCCACCAGCCACCGCGCTGCGCGGTGATCCGGTAGAGCTCGGTGACCCTCTCCTCGGGCAGGTACTCCAGCACGCCGGCATTGGAGAAGTACGTCCAGTCGGCGCCGGTGTTCGCGTCGATCCAGGACACCGCGTCGGCGGCGACGAATCCCAGCCGGTCCTCGTGCTGCCAGCGGCGGGCGTTGGTGCGGGTCGCCTCGGCGTTGATGTCGACGCCGACGAAGCGGCCGATCTCGGGGAGTTGCCGGCTGAGGTACTCCAGGGCCAGGCCGTTGCCGCTGCCGATCTCGCAGAGCGCGGGGCAGGACCGGGTACTCAGCTCGCGGCGCAGGAACTCCAACGGGCGGGCGTGCTCGCGCAGGAACCACTCCTGGAAACGCTCGGCGATGTCGGGGTCCGCGCTGAACCGCGCGCCACCGGGTCCAGCCCAGAACCGCTGGTGCAGGGCGCTGAGCGCCGGCCAGTCGGCGGGCGTGGCGCGGCTGGTCCAGCCGGCCAGCATCAGCCGATCGGCCAGCGTGAAGGTTGCGGGATCGCCCTGATCGAGCAGCTGCCGGCCGTAGCGCGGGCGCAGCGTGAGCAGGGTGCGCCCCAGGCTGACCTTGACCGCTTTGCGCCAGCCCTGTTCCGGCAATCCGAACGGATATCGGATCGCGGCCTGGCTCATAGGTAGCTGATCGGTCACAAGAATTTTCCTAACGACGCATATTCAGGATGATTATCCGCTAAATCAGGCATTTTGCCCGAACATGCGAGTTTGCGATAGTGGAGTGTGGGATTTGCCACGTCTACGGCGGATCTGTTCCACTACACCCTGTAGTTGCTGAGTTGGCATTGACTGGAACACTGGGGGTCATGAGCAGTACCGGTTCATCCGTTTCGGCCTCCGCGAAGTTGTTCGCCGACGCGTCATCGGTGATCCCCGGCGGGGTGAACTCGCCGGTGCGGGCCTTCAGCGCCGTCGGCGGGACCCCGCGCTTCATCACCTCGGCCAACGGCTATTGGCTGACCGACGCCGACGGCAACCGCTACGTGGACCTGGTGTGCTCCTGGGGACCGATGATCCTCGGACACGCATACCCGGGCGTCGTCGAGGCGGTGCAGCGCGTCGCCGCCGACGGGCTGTCCTTCGGCGCCCCGACGCCGGCCGAGACCGAACTGGCCCGCGAGATCATCGACCGCGTCGCGCCCGTCGAGCGCATCCGCTTCGTCAACTCGGGTACCGAGGCCACCATGAGCGCCATCAGGTTGGCGCGCGGATTCACCGGGCGCCCCAAGATCATCAAGTTCTCCGGCTGCTATCACGGTCACAGCGACGCGCTGCTCGCCGACGCCGGATCCGGTGTGGCGACCCTGGGCCTGCCGTCCTCGCCCGGGGTCACCGGCGCCGCCGCCGCCGACACCATCGTGTTGCCCTACAACGACGTCGCCGCCGTCGAGGAGGCGTTCGCCACGCACGGCGAACAGATCGCGTGTGTCATCACCGAGGCCAGCCCGGGCAACATGGGCACCGTGGCGCCGCTGCCGGGTTACAACGCGGCGCTGCGCCGGATCACCGCCGAGCACGAGGCCCTGCTGATCATGGACGAGGTGATGACCGGATWCCGGCTCAGCCGGTCCGGTTGGTACGGCCTGGATCCCGTCGACGCCGATCTGTTCACCTTCGGCAAGGTGATGAGCGGCGGCCTGCCTGCTGCGGCGTTCGGTGGCCGCGCCGAGGTGATGGAGAAGCTCGCCCCGCTCGGCCCGGTGTATCAGGCGGGCACGCTGTCGGGGAACCCGGTGGCCATGGCGGCCGGTCTGGCCACGCTGCGCGCCGCCGATGACACCGTGTACGCCACCCTCGATGCCAACGCCGACCGGCTCGGCGCGCTGATCACCGGCGCCCTCACCGAGGCCTCGGTCGCGCACCGGGTATCGCGCGCCGGGAACTTCCTGACGGTCTTCTTCGGGGACAGTGAGCCGACGGACTTCGCCACCGCCAAGGCCACCGAGACCTGGCGTTACCCCGCGTTCTTCCACGCGCTGCTGGACGCCGGCATCTATCCGCCGTGCAGCGCCTTCGAAACCTGGTTCGTCTCGACCGCCCTCGACGATGACGCCTTCGACCGGATCGCCGCGGCCCTGCCGCACGCGGCGCGCGCGGCCGCCGAGGCGACGCGGTGACGACACGTACGACGGTCCATGTCATGCGCCATGGCGAGGTACACAACCCGGAGAAGGTGCTCTACGGCCGGCTGCCCGGCTACAACCTGTCCGACCGCGGCCGGCTGCAGGCCCAGTCCGCGGCGGATTGGTTGGCGCCCAAGGACATCACCTATGTGGTGGCTTCCCCGCTGGAGCGCGCCCAGCAGACCGCGGCGCCGATCGCCGCGGTGCACGGGTTGGACATCGACACCGACGACGACCTGATCGAATCGTGGAACGACTTCGAGGGCAAGCGCGTGGCACCCGGGGACGGCGCCCTGCGCGACCCGCGCAACTGGCCGCGCCTGCGCAACCCGCGCAAACCGACCTGGGGTGAGCACTATGACGACATCGCGCCGCGGATGATCGCCGCGCTGCACCGCGCGCGGGAGAAGGCGGCCGGCCACGAGGCGGTCTGCGTCAGCCATCAGCTGCCGGTGGAGACGCTGCGCCGGGCGATGACGGGCCGCAAGCTGCCGCATCTACCGCTCCCGCACAGCCGGTTGTGCAACCTGGCGTCCATCACCTCGTTCACCTTCGACGATGACCGCCTCGTCCGCTGGGGTTACACGGAGCCCTGGGGCATCTAGTGAAGTGGGTTTTCGCCCTGGCGATGTCGCTGGCGGTCGTGGTGTCCGGGTGCAGTACCGGTGACGACGCCGTCGCTCAGGGCGGCACCTTCGAGTTCGTCGCGCCCGGTGGCAAGACCGACATCTTTTACGATCCCYCCGAATCTCGCGGTGTGCCAGGGAAATTAGCAGGCCCGGACCTGATGGACCCGGAGCGGACGCTGGCGCTCTCGGATTTCGCGGGCAAGGTCGTGGTCATCAACGTGTGGGGACAGTGGTGTGGGCCCTGCCGCGCCGAGATCGGTGAGTTGCAGCGGGTCCACGAACAGACCAAGGACCTGGGCGTGCAGTTCCTGGGAATCGATGTGCGCGACAACAACCGGGATGCCGCGGTCGATTTCGTCACCGACCGCAATGTCACCTTCCCGTCGATCTACGACCCGTCGATGCGCACCATGATCGCGTTCGGCGGCAAGTACCCGACCACCGTCATCCCCTCCACACTGGTGCTGGATCGTCAGCACCGGGTGGCCGCGGTGTTCCTGCGTGAGCTACTGGCCACGGATCTGAAACCGGTGGTCGAACGGCTGGCTGCAGAACAGTGACCGATCTGATCACGGGTGGACCGCTGCTGCTGGCGGTCGGGCTGAGCATGCTGGCCGGGCTGGTGTCCTTCGCCTCACCGTGCGTGGTGCCGCTGGTGCCCGGCTACCTGTCCTACCTTGCCGCGATCTCCGGCGGGGACAGCCGCTTCCGGGTGGCCGGCGCGGCCGGCCTGTTCGTCGCGGGATTCACCGTGGTGTTCGTACTCGGCAGCGTTGCGGTCCTTGGCATGACGACGGCGTTGATCACCAATCAGGAACTGCTGCAACGCATCGGCGGCGTGGTCACCATCGCGATGGGTCTGGTGTTCATCGGCTTCATCCCGCTGCTGCAACGTGAAGCCCGATTCGCGCCGCGACAACTCTCGACGCTGGCCGGGGCGCCGCTGCTGGGTGCGGTGTTCGCGCTGGGCTGGACGCCGTGCCTGGGCCCGACACTGACCGCGGTGATCGCGGTGTCCTCGGCCACCGAGGGATCGGCGGTGGCCCGCGGCATCACCCTGGTGATCGCCTACTGCCTGGGCCTGGGTCTGCCGTTTGTGTTGCTGGCCTTCGGGTCGGCCCGGGCGGTGCGCGGGCTGGGCTGGCTGCGCGCCCACACCCGCGGTATCCAGATCTTCGGTGGCGTGCTGATGATCGCGGTCGGCATCGCACTGGTGACCGGACTCTGGGGTGATTTCGTGGCCTGGGTGCGCGACGCGTTCGTGTCGGATGTGAGGCTGCCGATATGAGGGCCTTCCGGAAAGTGTGGGCGCTGATCCGCAACACCTGGCGCACCCTGACCTCCATGGGCACCGCGCTGGTGCTGTTGTTCCTGCTCGCGCTGGCCGCCATCCCCGGAGCCCTGCTGCCGCAGCGCAGCCTCAACGCTGCCAAGGTCGACGAGTACCTGGCCCAACACCCGACCATCGGCCCGTGGCTGGACCGGGTGCAGGGCTTCGACGTCTTCTCCAGCTTCTGGTTCACCGCCATCTACGTGCTGCTGTTCATCTCGCTGGTCGGCTGCCTGACCCCGCGGCTCGCCGAGCACATCAAGAGCGTGCGTGCGGTGCCGGTCCCCGCGCCGCGCAACCTGTCCCGGCTGCCCAAACACCACGAGGCCGAGATACCCGGTGAGCCGGCGCAGTTGGCCGCGTCCATCGACGACCGGCTGAAGGGCTGGCGGCGCACCACGCGGGTGGACGACGGTGTCACCGAGATCTCGGCCGAGAAGGGCTATCTGCGCGAGTTCGGCAACATCGTCTTCCACTTCTCCCTGCTCGGCCTGCTGGTGGCCATCGCCGCCGGCAAGCTGTTCGGCTACGAGGGCAACGTCATCGTCATCGCCGACGGTGGACCCGGGTTCTGTTCGGCATCCCCGGCCGCCTTCGACTCGTTCCGGGCCGGCAACACCGTCGACGGCACCTCGCTGTACCCGATCTGTGTGAAGGTCAACGATTTCGACGCCGACTACCTGCCCAGCGGTCAGGCCGTCACCTTCGCCGCGAACATCGAATACCAGGCCGGCGCGGATCTGGAGAGCAACACCTGGAATGACTACCGCCTCGAGGTCAACCACCCGTTGCGCGTCGGCGGGGACCGGGTCTACCTGCAGGGCCACGGATACGCACCGACGTTCACCGTCACCTTCCCCGACGGACAGACCCGCACCAGCACGATGCAGTGGCGCCCCGACGATCCGATGACGCTGCTGTCCTCCGGAGTGATCCGGGTCGATCCGCCGGCGGGCACCTATCCCGATCCCGATGAACGCCGCGAGCAACAGATCGCGATCCAGGGTCTGTTCGCCCCGACCGAATTCCTGCAGGGCACGCTGCTGTCCTCCAGCTTCCCGGCGCTGAACAAGCCCGCGGTGGCCATCGACATCTACCGCGGCGACGCCGGCCTGGACACCGGGCGCCCGCAGTCCATCTTCGACCTGGATCCCCGGCTGATCGGGCAGGGCCGCCTCAACAAGGAGGCCCGGGTCAACCTCAACGTGGGCGAGGAGAAACGCCTCGAGGACGGCACCACCGTCCGTTTCGACGGAGCCGTCCCGTTCATCAATCTGCAGGTGTCCCACGATCCCGCGCAGATCTGGGTGCTGGTGTTCTCGCTGACCATGATGGCCGGTCTGGTGGTGTCGCTGGTGGTGCGACGCCGCCGCATCTGGGTTCGGATCACCCCCGCACCTGCGGGTACCGTGAGCGTCGAACTCGGGGGACTGGCCCGCACCGACAACTCCGGGTGGGGCGACGAGTTCGAGCGGTTGACGGACCGACTGCTCACAGACGGAGGTAAGCACGCGTGAACAGCACCGACATCGATATCGAGCTGGCCAGGTATTCGGACTGGGCCTTCACCTCGTCGGTGGTGGTCCTGGTGCTGGCGCTGCTGCTGCTGGCCGTCGAACTGGCGTACTCGCGCGGCCGCAAGGTCGAGGCCCGCGAACTGGTGGGCGCAGCCGTGGGTGCCGACAGCGCCACCCCCGGCATCGTCACCGATGCCCCGACCCGCACCGCCGATGAGCGCATCGGACGCGCGGGTGTCGCGTTGACCTACGTCGGTATCGCGCTGCTCGCGGCGTGCATCGTGCTGCGCGGTCTGGCGACCTCGCGGGTGCCGTGGGGCAACATGTACGAGTTCATCAACCTGACGTGCTTCTCCGGTTTGGTCGCCGCCGCTGTGGTGTTGCGCCGGCCGCAGTACCGCGGGCTGTGGGTCTTCGTGCTGCCGCCGGTGCTGGTCCTGCTGACCGTCTCGGGCAAGTGGCTCTACACCCATGCCGCGCCGGTGATGCCCGCTCTGCAGTCCTACTGGTTGCCGATCCACGTCTCGGTGGTCAGCCTCGGCTCGGGTGTCTTCCTGGTCGGCGGTGTGGCCAGTGTGCTGTTCCTGCTGAAGATGTCCCCGCTCGCCCAGCGGGACAACGGCTTCGGGCGGATGCTGCAACGCCTGCCGGATGCGCAGCTGCTGGACCGTATCGCCTACCGCACCACCATCTTCGCCTTCCCGGTGTTCGGGTTCGGTGTCATCTTCGGCGCCATCTGGGCCGAGGAGGCGTGGGGCCGGTACTGGGGCTGGGACCCCAAGGAGACGGTGTCGTTCATCGCATGGGTGGTGTACGCCGCGTACCTGCACGCCCGGTCGACCGCGGGCTGGCGCGACAAGAAGGCCGCCTGGATCAACGTCGTCGGGTTCATCGCGATGGTCTTCAACCTGTTCTTCATCAACCTGGTCACGGTGGGTCTGCACTCGTACGCGGGGGTCTGAGCCGTGCCGAGCTTCCGGGCGCAGAACCGCTTCGTCGATCCCTCGCTGGCGCTGCCGCCGGAGTGGACGGCGCCGACACCGCCGCACGGGTTCCCTGTTGTGCAGGGTGGGCCGAGCGCAGCGGATCTGCCGCCACAGACCAGCCCGGTCCCGCTGCCGGCGCCCTACCTCGATCTGTCCACCGTGGCGCTGCTCGGCCGGCCCAAACAGGCACCCTCGAAGGGTTGGCGTCGCTGGGTGTATCTCGGGTCGTTCAAGCTGCTCAACGTCGGTGAGAGCCCGAAGGTCACCAACCAGATCACCCTGCTCGAAGAGGTCGGCCGGCCGCTGCGTGGCTGCTACCGCATCGCGGTGCTGTCGCTGAAGGGCGGCGTCGGCAAGACGACGGTCACCGCGACGCTGGGGGCCACCTTCGCGTCCAGCCGGGGTGACCGGGTCATCGCGGTGGACGCCAACCCCGACCGCGGGACCCTGAGCCAGAAGGTGCCCCTGGAGACCCCGGCGACCGTGCGGCACCTGCTGCGCGACGCCGAGGGGATCGCCTCCTACAGCGATGTCCGGCGCTACACCTCGCAGGGCCCGAGCCGGCTGGAGGTGCTGGCTTCGGAATCCGATCCGGCGGTCTCCGAGGCATTCAGTTCACAGGACTACGCGCGGACCGTCGAACTGCTGGAGCGCTATTACAGCCTGGTACTGACCGATTGCGGTACCGGGATGCTGCACTCGGCGATGGCCGCGGTGCTGTCGAAGGCCGATGTGTTGATCGTCGTCAGCTCCGGTTCGGTGGACGGGGCGCGCTCGGCATCGGCGACGCTGGACTGGCTGGACGCCCACGGCCATCAGGATCTGGTGCGCAATGCCGTCGCGGTGGTCAACGCGGTGCGTCCGCGCTCCGGCAAGGTCGATCTGCAGAAGGTCGTCGACCACTTCTCCCGGCGGTGCCGGGCGGTGCTTCAGGTGCCCTTCGACCCGCACCTGGAGGAGGGCGCCGAGATCAGTCTGGAACGCCTGAAGCCGCCGACGCGTGAGGCGTTGCTGCGGCTGGCAGCGGTGGTTGCCGCGGGGTTCCCGAGCGCGAGCTGACTAGCTGCGCGGGTTGTCGCCGTCGCGGAGCCTGCGCAGGAAATCGGGATCGTCGTCCGGTCCGATGACGCGCGGCCTCGGGCGATTGGCCGAAGCGCGCACCAATCGGTAAGTCGCATATGCGAGCCCGGCCACGATCAGGGCCAGGAGTAAGTACTGCAAGCGAATAACCTCCTTGCTCCGAATATACGCGTTGCCTCGGTAGGCTCGGGCCGTGTCTGATTCTCGGCCGGGTCCCCGGATGCTGCGTGATGTCGGTGCCTACCTGTTCGCCCGGCTGGCGCTCGCCGCAGTCCTCACCGGGGTGATCATCGGCGCGGGACATCTCGTCGGGCTGCGCGAGTTCCCGGTCGTGGTCGCGGTGCTGTTCGCTCTGGTGCTGGCGTTGCCGCTGGGCATCTGGATCTTCGCGCCGCTGCGCCGGCGGGCCACCCTGAGCATCGCCGAGTTCGACGAGCGCCGCCGCAAGGACAAGGAAACCCTGCAGGCGCGGTTGCGCGGCGAGGACAGCTAACCGGCCGCCGGTTCGAGATCGGCCAGCGCCCGCGACGCCATCAGCGTGCCTGCGACGGCGAGCCAGATGACGAACACGGTGACACCGGCCGCGACCGGCGAGCCGAACTCCGCGATGACGCCCGCCATCCCGATGCCTGCCGGCGCGGCGACCTGCAGGCACGCGTTCTGCAGGCTCAGCACCCGGCCACGGACCCCGTCCGCAATCCGTTCGGCCTGCAACACCCCCAGGACGGCGCCGAGCACCGCGTTCGCGACGCCGAGGATCGCCGCCCCGGCGAACACCCACGCCGGCGAGATCAGCGTCGCCATCAACAGGAAGCCCACCGTCGTCCCGATCAACGCGGACGTCAACCAGAACGTCCTCGACATCCGCGTACCGACCGCGGCGAAGGTGGTGGTCCCCGCCAGCATCCCGAGGGCGAGTGCGGTCAGCACGAAACCGAGCAGGTCCGGCCGCCCGATGACGCTGAAGTACAGCGGCAGCACCAGGCCCTGCAGTCCGCCGAGGGTGACCGCCAGCCCCACCGTGAGCGTGACGGTACCGGTCAGGAACAGGCTGTTGCGCACCGCCGCCGCGCCCGCCGCCAGCTGAGTCCACAGCGAGTCGCGGTCGGTGGTGACGGCGTCGACGCGACCCAGCCGGTGCGGCAGGGCCGTGGTGATCAGCGCGGCGGCGGCCGATGTCGCAGCGGTCACGAAAAGCACTGTGCTGCCGTCGAACAAGGACAGCAGTGTGCCCGCGGCGGCCGGCCCGATGACCAGTGCCATCGATGTCATGGACTGCCGCAGGCCGATCAGCCGCTCCAGCGACACCCCGGCGTGGCGGGCCACCGCGGGGACCATCACCTGCCGGGCGGTCATGCCCGGCACATCGCCGAAGGATCCGACGATGGCGAGCCCGACGAGCCAGCTGAGGCTGAGACCCCAGAGCAGATCGACCACCGGTATCGCCGCCACCGCGGCGGCCGAGACGATATCGGAGAGCATCGAGCAGGTCCGCCGGTTCACCCGGTCGATCAGCACGCCGGCGGCAAGTCCCACCAGCAGCGCGGGACCCGCGGTGGCCGCGGACACCGCGCCGACGCTGAGCGGACTCCCCGTCGTCTGCAGCACGATCAGCGGCAGTGCGACCGCCAGGATCCCGTTCCCGAGGAAACTCAGGAAGTGCGAGCTCAGGTAGGCGACGGCGATGAACGGCATGGCTCCAGGTAAGGCTGTGCCGTTGCGGCACGGTCAAGGCGGTTGACCATGCCGCTACGTCCGGGTGTCGTATGTGTCCGTGACCCGAATCCTCACCGACTCCGATTACGCACGCGCCGAGCAACTGCTCGCCCCCTACCGGGAGCGCAAGGTCCCGGGCAGCAGGCTGGCGCCGCAGTGGCTTTCCGGCGGCACACGGTTCTGGTACCAGGTCGGCACCCGTTACGTGATCGTCGATCCGGCCGCCGGTGGCCGCCGCGACGCGTTCGATCACGACCGATTGGCCGCGGCGCTCTCGGTGGCATCGGGACATGCGGTGAACGGCGACGATCTGTCGATCGCGGCGGTCGAGTTCCATGGCGATGCGGTGCGGTTCAACGCGCTCGAGCAGGCGTGGGAATGGTCGGACGGTCTGGGCCTGCGCAAGTCCGATCATGTGACGCCCCTGCCCGGTGAGGTGCCGTCCCCGGATGAGCAGTGGGTGGCGTTCAGTCGGGACGGCAACATCTGGGTCCGGCGGGCCGACGGTGGGCACGAGTTCGCGCTCACCGAGGATGCCGAACCGCACTTCGACTACGGCAGTCTGCCCGAGACCACCGGGGCGAAGGCTCTGATGCGCCTTCTCGGCCTGCCGGCCCCGCTCTTCTTCCACTGGTCACCGGACTCCACGCGAATCCTGGTGCAGCGCATCGATCAACGTGACCTGCCGGAGCTGGTGCTCATCGAATCCACGCCGCGCGACGGTGGCCGCCCGGTCGAGCACCGCACCCGCTACACGATGCCCGGTGAGGACGCGGTGGCCCAGATGACGTGGAACGTCCTCGACGTCACCGATCGTTCCGTGGTCCGGCAGCAGGATCCGCCGACGGCGATCATGCACAACACCGCGCTCGTCTACGCCTGGTGGACGGGAACAGATGCCGTGCACTTCCTGCACCATTCCCGCGACGCCCGCACCCTCGAGCTGCGCCGCCTCGACCCGGCGACGGGCGCCACGACCACCCTCATCACCGAGACCGGCGAAACCCGCGTCGACCCCACGGTGCAACTGGGGGACCCGCAGATGGTGCATGTGCTGGACTCCGGCGAGATCGTCTGGTGGTCGCAGCGCGACGGCTGGGGGCATCTGTATCTCTACTCGGCCGACGGACAACAGATCAGCCAGATCACCACCGGGCCGTGGCTTGTGCGCTCGCTGCTGTGGGTCGACGAGGAACGCCGGCAGGTGTGGTTCGTCGCGGGCGGTCTCGTCGCCGACGATCCGTACCTCCGGCAGATCTGCCGGATCGATCTCGACGGTTCCGGATTCACCCGGCTCACCGACGACCATCTCGACCACGACGCCGTGAGCCCACCCGAGGGTGGCTACATCGTCGACCGGGCATCGTCGTCGAGCGTGGCGCCCCGATCTGTTGTGCTCGACGCCGATGGGAAGGTCACCGTCGAGCTCGAGTCACCGGACACGGCGGCGCTGCAGGCACTTGGCTGGAGCCCACCCGAGCGCTTCCGCACGACCGCCGCGGACGGCAGGACACCGATCTACGGTCTGCTCTGGCGCCCACACGATTTCGACCCGGATCGGCGCTATCCGATCATCGAGCACATCTATCCGGGCCCGCAGATCTACCGGGCCGGACCATCGTTCGATCCGCCCCATCAGGGCGAACCGGAGGCCTTCGCAGCGCTCGGCTTCGCCGTCGTGGCGATCGACGGGCGCGGTAGCGCGGCGCGGGGCAAGGCATTTCAGGACCATTCCTACGGCGACCTCGGCAACGGTGGAGCCTTGGACGACCACGTCGCGGCGATCCGGGAACTCGGGCACCGATACCCGTGGCTGGACACCGGACGCGTCGGTATCACCGGCCAGTCCGCCGGCGCCTTTGCCGCCGCGCGTGCCGTCCTGATGTACCCCGAGGCCTACCACGTGGCGGTCGCGACATCGGGCAACCACGACAACAACATCAACCTCGCGATGTGGGCCGAGCACTACCACGGCGACCTCAGCGACGAAGGCAGGCGTGCCATCTCGAACGCCACGCTGGCCGGCAACCTCACCGGCAAGCTGCTGCTCATCCACGGTGAGCTCGATGACAACGCGCACCCGTACATGACGATGCGTCTCATCGACGCACTCATCAAGGCCGACAAGGATTTCGACCTGATCATGATCCCGGGCGCCGAGCACGCGCTGATCGGTCGGCAGCACTATTTCCTGCGTCGCACCTGGGACTATTTCGTCCGGCACCTGCACGGCACCGAACCGCCGGGCCACCGGCTGGCGCCGCTGCCGCTACCGACCCTGGGTGGCTGAGGCGCGCAGGATCTCGCCGGCCCGGCGCAGCACGTCGAGCTGCGCCGGGTTGTAGAGATCGGCCATCGCGCCGCTGATCGTCTTGGTCGCGAAGCGTTCCCCGCGGGGGGCGTCGGACCGGGACTCGGCGAGTCCGGGATGAGCCTGGTTCACCGCCCGGATGTAGAGCGCCAGACGTTCCGCGAGGTCGTTCCGCGTCGGCTCATCGGCATCGGCGGGCAGGGTGTCGAATTCGGCCGACGCCGGGTCCTCGGGCGTCTCCCGCATCATGTCCGCATAGACCTGCATACCGCGGGGCCCCAGGACCCGGCTCAGCACGACGACGAGGGCACGATCGGCGTCGGTCATCTTGGCCGCCGCTTCCGGTGGCACGAAGTCGTGCGGCAGATCGGTCGGCGCCGAGTGCTCCAACAGCACGGCCAGTTCGTCCCGCGCCCGTTGCAGCCGCTCGATCGTCGCGGCCAGTTCGGCATCGAGCTCCCGCAGCGCCTGCTCGGGATGATCGTCGTCGTCGCCCAGCGCCGCGATCTGCGGCAGCGAGAACCCCAGGTCGACGAGTCGTTTGATGCGCACCAGCCGGACCAGGTGCGCCACGCTGTACTGCTTGTAGCCGTTGGAGCGCCGATCGGGCTCGGGGAGCAGGCCGATCTGGTGGTAGTGCCGGACGGCCCGCAGGCTGGTGCCGGCGAGTTCGGCGATTTCACGGGTACTCCAGGCCACCTGTCCATCTTGGCCCAGGCCCGGACTTGACTGTGCCGTTACGTCCGAGTGTGCGATGGCGCCATGAACAAAGCTGAACCGACTGTGCTGGAACGGGTGGGTGGCGTGTCCGGGCTGGTGCTCGCGAGCGTGCCCACCTTCGCCTATGTCATCGCCAACGCGATCGCCGGACTGGATGTGGCGGTGGTGGTGGCTGTCGCGGTCAGTGCCGCACTGATCGTGTTCCGGCTGGCGCGCAGGCAACCAATTCAGCCTGCCGTGTCCGGTCTGCTCGGCGTGGTCATCGCGGCGCTGATCGCCTACTACACCGGCTCGGCGGAAAACTACTTCCTGCCGGGCATCTGGATCAGCCTGGCCATGGCCGCCGCGTTCACGGTGTCCCTGCTGGCGCGCCGTCCGCTGGTCGGGGTGATCTGGAATCTGTTGCGCAGCAGCGGACCGGACCCGGCGTGGCGTGCCGACAGGTCCGTGCTGCGGGGTTTCGATATCGCGACGCTGGCGTTCGTGGCCCTGTTCGCGGCGCGGTTCGTGGTCCAGCAGTGGCTCTACGACGGTGGCCACACCGGCTGGTTGGCGTTCGCCCGGATCGGGATGGGCTATCCGCTGCTCGGGGTCGCGCTGTTGGTGGTCTTCTGGGCGGTCCGCCGGGCGAACCGGCGATCGGTCACCGTGGTCGAGGAGCGCGAGCCCGCACCCCCGACGACGCTGGCCCCGGCTGCAGTGCGGTCGGAGTGCTCAGGTCGAGATTGAGCTCACGGTCGTGATTCCGGTCAGTTCCGCAGAGATCGCGACCCTCAGGTCGATCTCGCAACGAGGGTTGCGGGGACGGTCAGCCCAGCGCCAGTGCCAGCGCGACCGCGATCGCCCACACCAGCATGGTGAGCCCGGTGTCGCGCAGCACCGGAATCAGTTCGCGGCCGCCGAGTCCGCGCCGCACCGGTCCGGCCGCCCGCACGGCCAGCGGCAGGGCAACCAGCCCCACCGCGGTCCAGGGCGTGGCCAGCATGAGCACCAGGGTCAACGCGAAGGCCACCGCCAGCAGGCCGACGTAGAGGATTCGGGTCTTCGCATCGCCGAGGCGCACGGCCAGCGTGATCTTGCCGGAGTCGGTGTCGGTGGGGATGTCTCGTAAGTTGTTGGCCACCAGCACCGCCGAGGACAACGAGCCCATCGCGACCGCCATGGCCAGGCCCACCCAGTCCACCCGCAGCGCCTGGGTGTACTGCGTGCCCAGCACCGCGACCAGACCGAAGAACACGAAGACCGCGACCTCGCCGAGCCCGCGGTAGCCGTACGGTTTGGACCCGCCGGTGTAGAGCCAGGCGGCCGCGATGCAGGCGCCGCCGATGGCGATCAGCCAGGGCTGGCTCACGATCGCCAGCGCCAGCCCCGCTCCGGCACCCACCACCAGACTCACCAGCGCCGCGGTCAGCACCGCGCGCGGAGAGGCCACCTTGGAACCGACCAGCCGCAGTGGTCCGCTGCGGACATCGTCGGTGCCCCGGATCCCGTCGGAGTAGTCGTTGGCGTAGTTCACCCCGACGATCAGGGCCAGCGAGACCACCAGCGCGAGTAGCGCCTTCCACCACACGGCCTCGCCGAGCCACGCCGCCGCGCCGGTGCCGGCGATGACGGGCGCGACCGCATTCGGGAGGGTGCGCGGGCGGGCGCCCTCTATCCATTGCGCAAAGCTAGCCACGCGCGCCATCGTTGCACGTGCGCACCGGGGCGGGGGAACAACCTGCCTGAGCAGGCGTGACGCGGCGCACCTTGTCACATCGGGTGGTCGGCATGAGACTGAGCACATGACTGACCGACTCAGCAAGAGTGAAATCACCAAGGACGCCCTGCAGGAGGGCGTGGAGACTGTGGCATCCACGGTGGGCGAGGTCGCGACCATCATCACCACCGCGGTCAAGGATGTGGCCAATGCGATCGGCGGGCTGGCCACCGATGCGTTCGCCATCCGTGATGCCGCGCGGCAGGCCGCTGAACGCGCCGAACTGGACGGGCAGCCCGACGCCTGATGCTCGGCGTCATCGGAGGTAGCGGCTTCTACACCTTCTTCGGCCCGGACGCCCGAACCATCAGCCTGGACACCCCCTACGGTGCGCCCAGTGCGGCGATCACCGTCGGCACCGTCGCCGGCCATGACGTGGCGTTCCTGCCGCGGCACGGGCTCAGCCACGAGTTCTCCCCGCACACCGTGCCGTACCGCGCGAACATGTGGGCGCTGCGGGCGCTCGGGGTGCGGCGCATTTTCGCGCCGTGCGCGGTCGGCAGCCTGACCCCGGAACTCGGGCCGGGCGCCATCGTGGTACCCGATCAGCTCGTCGACCGGACCAGCGGGCGTGCCGACACCTACTTCGATTCCGGCGGTATCCACGTCGGGTTCGCCGACCCGTACTGCCCGACGCTGCGGGCTGCGGCATCCGAGCTGCCCTCGGTGGTCGACGGCGGCACCATGGTCGTCATCCAGGGCCCGCGGTTCTCCACCCGCGCCGAGAGCCAGTGGTGGGCCGCTCAAGGCTTCACGCTGGTGAACATGACCGGCTATCCCGAGTCGGTGCTGGCACGGGAACTCGAAATGTGTTACGCCGCGATTGCTTTGGTGACCGATCTGGATGCCGGCGTGGAAGCCGGTGCGGGTGTGCGCGCGGTGGATGYGTTCGCGGAGTTCGAACGCAACATCGGCGGCTTCAAGCAGCTGGTGCACGAGGCCATCGCGGGGGTCGCACCCGAACGCACCTGCACGCACTGCCTGGCACACGAAGGCGTCACGCTGCCGTTCGAACTGCCGTGAGGGTGCTGCTGACCGGTGCCGCCGGATTCATCGGCAGCCGGATCTGGGCGCAGCTGACCGATGCCGGTCACGAGGTGGTCRCCGTCGACGTCATGCTGCCCGCCGCGCATCGCGGCGGCGCCGGGCCGCCACCGGAATGCCGGCTGCTCGACATCCGGGACGCCGACGCCGTGACAGGCCTGCTCGACGGTGTCGACGTGGTCTGCCACCAGGCCGCGGTGGTCGGTGCCGGGGTCAACGCCGCGGACGCGCCGTCCTACGGCAGTCACAACGACTACGGCACCACGGTGCTGCTGGCCGCGATGTTCGCCGCGGGCTGCTCGCGGCTGGTGCTGGCGTCCTCGATGGTGGTCTACGGGCAGGGCGGCTATGACTGCCCCGAGCACGGACCGGTCGAACCGCTGCCGCGCACCAAGAAGGACCTCGACGGCGGGGTCTTCGATCACCGCTGCCCGCTCGGCGGGGAACCGCTGCGCTGGCGCCTGGTCGACGAGGACGCACCGCTGAAGCCGCGCAGCCTGTACGCGGCCAGCAAGACCGCGCAGGAGCATTACGCGCTGGCGTTCAACGACTCGGTCGGCGGTTCGGTGGTCGCACTGCGCTATCACAACGTCTACGGGCCGGGGATGCCCCGGGACACCCCGTACTCGGGGGTGGCCGCGATCTTCCGTTCGCAGCTCGAAGCCGGCGGGGTGCCCAAGGTGTACGAGGACGGCGGGCAGATGCGCGACTTCGTGCACGTCGACGATGTGGCCGCGGCCAATGTCGCGGCGGTCGAGGCGAACCTCGGCGGATTCACCGCGTTCAACGTGTGTTCGGGGCGGCCGGTGTCGATTCTCGATGTCGCCACCCGGCTCAGTGAAGCGCGCGAGGCGCCCGCTCCGGAGGTCACCGGGCAGTACCGCAACGGGGATGTCCGCCATATCGTCGCCGACCCGGCGCGGGCGGCCGAGCTGCTGGGCTTCCGCGCCGCGGTGGACCCGCACGACGGTCTGGCCGAGTTCGCCTTCGCGCCGCTGCGGGATTAACCCGACAGCGGTAACCGCACCTCGAACCGGGCGCCGGTGTCCAGGTTGTGGGCGGTCAGCGATCCCCCGTGCGCCTGCACCAGCCCCGCGGCGATCGCCAGTCCCAGACCGGACCCGCTCGGCAACGACGAATCATCACGTGGCACACGACCGTTGGACCCGCGGTACGCCACGTCGAACACCCGCGGCAGATCGGCCTCGTCGATGCCGACACCGGTGTCGTCGACCCTGGCCCAGGCGTGCCCGCCCTCGGAGCCGACCGCCAGCGTGACGCTGCCGCCTGCCGGTGTGTGGGCGACGGCATTGGCCACCAGGTTCGATAACACCCGGACCAGGGAACGATCGCTACCCACGATGCGAACCGGCTGCTCGGGAAGTTCGGCCCGCAAGCTCACCCCGGCCCGCTGCGCGGGAATGCGGTGCGCTGCAAGGACATCGTCGACCACCTCGTCGAGTGCCACCGGTTCCTGTGTGGGTGCCACCGCACCGGCGTTGATCTTCGACATCTCGAACAGGTCGTCGACCATCGCGGCGAGCCGGATCGATTCCTGCTCGATGTGTTTGGCCTGTATGCGTACCTCGTCGTCGGTGACGACACCGTCGGCGATCGCTTCGGAGACCGCGCGGATCCCGGCCAGCGGTGTACGCAGGTCATGACTGACGAAGGCGACCAGGCGGCGCCGGGACTCCTCGGCGGCCCGCTCCGAATCGCGGATCTCTTTCTCCCACACGGTGCGCCGGGCCTGGTAGCGGGCCAGCATGACGGCGGTCGGAATGGTCACCACCGAGACGATCACCAGGACCACGGCGATCTGCTCGAAGGTCTGGGTGATCATGAACCCGCTGGCGCCCAGCACACCGGTGAAGGTGGCCAGTGTCGGGATCAGCACCAGTGCCACCATGCTGACCGCCAGGGACCACGATCGCGCCAGCCGGATCACCAGCGCTCCCGCCGCGACCACCGGTATGGAGCAGGCCAACGCCCACCCGGCCATCTCCCACAGGTCGGTCACTGTGCGCTCCACAGGTAGCCGCGGCCCCACACGGTCTGCACCCGGTGCTGGTCGCCGAGCTTGGCGCGCAGTCGTTTGACATGCACCGTGACGGTGGACATGTCCCCGAAGTCCCAACGCCACACCTGTTTGAGCAGATCGGCACGGGAGAACACGGTGTCGGTGTGGGTCAGGAAGAAGACCAGCAGATCGAACTCCCGGTTGGTCAGACTGACCGGACGCCCGGCCACCGTGACAGCGCGGGCAGCGGTCGACACGCACAGCTCGCCCACCGAAAGTTCCATCGGCACAGGCATTATCGGTCCCGGCAGACGCCGCAGCAGCGAGCGCACCCGCAGGGCCAACTCGCGCGGGCTGAACGGTTTGGTCAGATAGTCGTCGGCGCCGGCTTCCAGTCCGGCGATCCGGTCATCCTGCTCGCCGAGCGCGGTCAGCAGGATCACCGGCAGGCTGAAGTCACCGTCGCGGCGCAGATCGCGGCACAGGGTCAGCCCGTCCGAGCCGGGCATCATCACGTCGAGCACGGCCACGTCGATCTGACCGGATTCCAACAGCTGCCGGGCCTGGGTGCCGTCGTGCGCGATCGCCACATCCAGCCCATCGCGTTCCAGATACCGGCGGACCACATCGCGCACGACGGTGTCGTCGTCGGCGATCAGCACCCGGGTCATAGCTTCCGAGGCTAGCCGCCGGAGGCCCGCGGAGCTGCGGTGTCACGGTTCCGTCACCGTTTTGCTGTGGCATCCGTCCGGTAGGCCGCCTACCGTCGTTGCCATGACCGACCGCGAACCGGCTCTCGTCACGGTCGTACTTCCATGCCTCAATGAGCAAAATTCGCTGGCAGGTGTGTTGGCGGCGATCCCGAACGGGTATAGGGCGCTGGTGGTCGACAACAACAGCACAGACGACACCGCGAGCGTGGCTCGCGCGCACGGCGCGACAGTGGTGCATGAGGCACGTCCGGGTTACGGCTCGGCGGTGCATGCGGGGGTGGTCGCCGCGGCGACGCCCATCGTGGCGGTGCTCGACGGGGATGGTTCGCTGGACCCCCAGGAGCTGCCGGGTCTGGTTGACGAACTCGACCTGGGCGCTGATATGGCGATCGGTCGGCGCCGCGCCGCGCCGGGACTTAGCTGGCCGTGGCACGCCCGGCTCGGCACGGCCGCGGTGTGCTGGCGGCTACGCCAGCGCTACCACCTGCCGGTGCACGATATCGCGCCGATGCGGGTGGTCCGCCGGGACAAGCTGTTGGCACTCGGTGTCACCGATCGCCGGTCCGGGTACCCGCTGGAGTTGCTGGTCCGCGCCGCGAAGGCGGATTGGCGAGTGGTCGAATGCGATGTGGTCTACGGCCCCCGCACCGGCGGCAAGTCCAAGGTCAGCGGTTCGGTGCGCGGTAGCGCCACCGCCGCCTGGGATTTCTGGCGGGCAATCTGATGTGGCGCGGGACCGTCTTGGTGGTGGCCAAGGCGCCGGTGCCCGGTCTGGCCAAGACCAGGCTGGCCGCCGCCGTCGGTGACAGGGTGGCCGCCGATATCGCCGCGGCGGCCCTGCTCGACACGCTGGACGCGGTGGCCGCCGCCCCGGTGGCACGGAGGGTGGTGGCGCTCACCGGTGATCTACGTAAGGCGTGTCGGTCCGACGAGATCGCGGACCGGCTGGCCGATTTCACCGTCATCGCGCAACGCGGTGACGGTTTTTCTGAGCGGCTCGCGCATGCTCACGAGGACGCAGCCGAGGCCGGACTGCCGGTGATCCAGATCGGCATGGATACCCCGCAGGTCAGTCCCGCACTGATCGGCGAATGCGGTGACGCGCTACGGGAAGCCGACACGGTGCTCGGCATGGCCGCCGACGGTGGCTGGTGGGTGCTCGGCGTGCAGGACCCGGCGATGGCCGGCTGCCTGTGTGATGTGCCGATGTCGCAGCC
Source organism: Mycobacterium sp. P4_H6 (assembly GCF_056400845.1). Lineage (NCBI taxonomy): Bacteria > Bacillati > Actinomycetota > Actinomycetes > Mycobacteriales > Mycobacteriaceae > Mycobacterium > Mycobacterium sp. P4_H6. Next base: position 52,334 of record NZ_JBFUKN010000024.1, read on the forward strand.
CGATACCGGTGCCCGCACACTGCTCGCGCTGTTCGATGCCGGTCTGGGTGTGCGACTGGTCGACGAACTCGCCGACGTCGACACCATCGCCGATATCGACGGGGTGCGGTGCGCGTGTGCCCCCACCGGCCGGTTCGCGCAGACCACCCGGACCGCGGGGGTGTAGGGGTGCACGGAGATCTGTACGAACAGGCCCTGGACGGTGAGCGATGTTGGATCCGGCAGGAGGACGGCCGGGTGAAACGGCTTCCGGTGCACGACTGGCTGATCGGGTCGCGCGCGGACAGCGTGTTCGATCGCGCCATCGTCAGCATGTGCACCGGTCCCACCATCGATTTGGGATGCGGCCCGGGTCGCCTGGTCGCCGATCTGTTGGAGCGCGGTGTGCCGGCGCTGGGCGTCGACCAATCCGCCTGCGCCGTCGAATTGGCCCGCAGCAGTGGCGTGCCGGTACTGCGCCGCGACCTCTTCGGTCCGCTACCCGGAATCGGGCGCTGGCACACCGCGCTGCTGGCCGATGGAAATATCGGGCTGGGCGGGGATCCGTGGCGGGTCCTGCAGCGCGCCGGTGAGCTGCTGCGCCGGGGAGGCGAGTGCCTGGCCGAATTCGACACGGCGGTAACCGGAGTCGAGGCGCGGTGGGTGCGGCTGGAATCGGCCGATGCCATCGGTCCGTGGTTCCGGTGGGCCTCGGTCGGCCTGGACTGCGCGGCGCGGATCGCCGAGGATGTCGGGCTGGCGTTGCGGGCCGTGCATCCCATCGGTGATCGGGTGATCGGGAGCCTGGTCGCGCGGTGACCGCACTGCGCGGCACCGCCGTGACCGCCAGGGTCGGTATTGCGCTCGGGATCGCCGTGACGGTGTGCTTCATCACCGGGTTGCTCAGTCACTTCATCCAGCATCCGCAGCCGTGGTTCCTCTGGCCCACTCGTCCGGTGTGGTTGTACCGGTTCACCCAGGGCCTGCACGTTGCTTCCGGTATCGCCGCGATACCGCTGGTGGTGGTGAAACTGTGGTCGGTGTGGCCGAAGCTGTTCGAGCGACCGATCATCGGGGGACCGGTCAGGATGCTGGAACGGGCCTCGATCCTGGTGCTCGTCGCGGCCGTCCTGTTCGAACTGTCGACCGGTCTGCTGAACATCGCCCAGTGGTATGCGTTCAAATTCTATTTCCCCACAGCGCATTACGCGATGGCCTATGTGGCGGCGGGTGCGGTACTGGTGCACATCGCAGTGAAACTGCCGGTCATCCGCCGCGCTCTCGGTGAACCCCTCGACGTGCTCGCCGACGGTGGGCGGGTCGGACCGGGCAGGCGCACCGTGCTGCGCGGCGCCTGGCTGGCGGTGGCGGCGGCCACGGTGGTCACCGTGGGTCAGTCGGTGCCGCTGCTGCGCCGGGTGTCGGTGCTCGCTCCACGCACCGGTGAAGGGCCGCAGGGTCTTCCGGTGAACCGCTCGGCCGCTGCCGCCGGGGTGGGGCGGGCCGCCGCAGCCCCGGACTACCGGCTGACGGTTGTCAACGGTGAGCGCACCCGAACCTTCACCGTCGACGAGTTGCGCGCTTTGCCGCAGTCCACCCACCGGTTGCCGATCGCGTGTGTGGAGGGCTGGAGCGCGGACGCCGAATGGACCGGGGTGGTGCTGGCCGATCTCGTGGCCGCCGTCGATGGTTCACCGGATGCCGATGTGCGGATGGTGTCGCTGGAGCCGCCGGGGCCGTATTCGCGGACGGTGCTGCCCGCCCGCCACGCCCGCGATGAGCACACCCTGATCGCCCTGGAACTCAACGGTGAGACCCTGAACCTGGACCACGGATATCCGTGCCGATTGATCGCGCCAAGTCGCCCGGGAGTGCTGCAGACCAAATGGCTCTCGCGCATCGAGGTGCTGTCGTGACACTCACCCGGATTCTGCTGGCACTGCTGGGAATCGGTCTCGGCGGCTACGGGGCCGTGCTGCTCCTGGACCTTCCGTCGGTGATCATCGTGCGCATCCTGGTCTGGGCGGTGGTGGCCGCGGTGGTCCACGATCTGGTGTTCGCGCCGGTGTGCGTGGCCATCGGGCTGGCCGGGCGGCGGCTGATTCCGCTGCCATGGCAGTCCCCGGTCGCGGTGGCCGGGTTGTGCAGCGCGGTGCTGGTGCTGCTGGCGATCCCGGTGTTCAGCCGACCGGGTATGCGGCCGGACAACCCCAGCGTGCTCGATCGTGACTACCCGCTGGGATTGTCCATTGCGTTGGCCGTGGTGTGGCTGTGCGTGCCCATCTACCTTCTGTTGCGGCGGTTACCAATTCGTCAGGATCAGGTGGTTGATCGTCAGGGCGCCGATGACGTTGAGCGCCAGCCACCACCGGTGTGACCGGGGCGGCAGCAGCGCCGCGGCCGCGGTCAGCCAGACCGTGAACGGCAGCCAGATGCGTTCGGTCTCAGCCTTGCTGAGCATGCTGAGGTCGGCGAGCACGATGGACAGGAACGCCCCCGTCAGCAGCACGTGCAGTCCGGATCGCCGGCGCAACGCCTTGATGTCGAAGACCCTGCCGAGGCCCGCCACGCTGCCCAGGCCGATGGCGCACACCGCGGAGGCCAGGTTCCCCCACACCCAGTACTGGAACGGCCGGTCGTTGGCGATGCCCTGCCAATAGCGTTCCTGCACCAGGTGATACCCGTCGAACCACCAGAATCCGGCCGCGTAGAACACCGCCACCACGGCCAGCGCCGCGATCGCAGCGGGCACCAGGGCGCGCAGTGCTGCACGCCAACCGTTGGCGGTCAGCAGAACCGCCACCGCGGGCACCGCGATCAGGCCCAGCCCGTAGTTGAGGAAGATGCCCCAGCCCAACAGCAGCCCGGCACCGGCCGCGGCGGGTATTGACCAGCGCCTCGAGCCGTGCACTGCCAGTGCCAGCAGCGCGATACCCCAGGCGGCCACCCCGGCGAAATACCCGTCGGCCGACACCGCGATCCAGATGGCGGTCGGGGCCACCGCGACGAAGGGTGCTGCCAGCCGCGCGGTCGCCTCGTCCGAGACCGCGCGGATCGCGATGATGATCGCCGCGGCGGCGCTGGAGCCCACCAGTACGCACAGCAGGCCGGCCCACGCGCCACCACCCAGCCCGATGCGATCCAGCCAGACGAAGGTCAACAGGGCGCCCGGCGGGTGGCCGGAAACATGGGTGATCCACGAATCCGGTTGGAAATCCAGGATTCTGCCGGCGAACGTGCGTAGCGCCTCGGGAATGTCGGTGATCGTCGGGACCTGGCGCAGATACTCGTGGCGGGCGGCCAGGCGCCCGGCGAAACCGCGCTCCCAGCCGTCGATCATGGCCAGCGAGAAGGCCCACAGAAATGACGTCGCCCAGGTGAGACCGACGAGTGACCGCCAGCGCATCGTGGCAGCCACGCTCGGGCCCCACCGCATCACCGCTGCGGCGATCAGCAGCGCCGGCACGGTGCCCCAGCCGACGTGGGCGTTCCACCATCCGAAGATCGGTGCGGTGTCGGCGAAATCGCGCAGTCGTTGGGGGGTGCTGTTGATCATCGGGGTGACGATGCCGAGATTCAGATGGGGCACCACGAACGCCGCGACCAGCAACACCACCCCCACGGACAGCGCCACAGCTTCTCGTCGTCCGATACGCATGTCCTCCACACTATGGGTGTTTGCCGGGGACCCCGCGCACACCAAACTTGACGGGTGTCGATAATGAGCGGATGAGCCCCTCTTCTTCGTCCGCCTTCTGCGCGAGCTACGGCATCGACTTCCCGCTCTTCGCCTTCAGCCACTGCCGCGATGTGGTGGCCGCGGTCAGCAACGCCGGCGGTTTCGGGGTGCTCGGCGGTGCCGCGTATTCGCCCGAACAGCTGGACCGCGAGCTGACCTGGATCGATGAGCACGTCAACGGCAAGCCCTATGGCATCGACATCATCGTGCCGGCCAAATTCGAGGGCAAGGGCGAGACGCTCTCGAAAGAGGATCTGGCGTCCCGCATCCCGGACAGCTACCGCGAGTTCGTCAACAAGCTGCTCGCCGACCATGGCATCGAACCCGACACCAAGGTCCGCACCGGTAAGCCCGTGCTGTCCGGCGGCAACGGCGCGGAGCTGCTCGAGGTCGCGATGAGCCACCCCATCAAGATGATGGCCAACGCGCTCGGTGTGCCACCGGACTACATGATCGAGGCCGGTCGCGAGCGCGGCATCCCGGTCGCGGCGCTGGTCGGCGCCAAGGAGCACGCCGTCAAACAGGTCGCCGCGGGTGTCGACCTGATCGTCGCCCAGGGCACCGAGGCCGGCGGGCACTGCGGTGAGGTGTCCACGCTGGTGGTCGTCCCCGAGGTCATTGACGCCATCAACGACGCGGTGCCGGTGCTGGCCGCCGGCGGAATCGTCACCGGCCGTCAGATGGCGGCCTCGGTGGCGATGGGTGCCGCCGGGGCCTGGACCGGTTCGGTGTGGCTGACGACCGAGGAGGCCGAGACCGAACCGCATACGGTCACCAAGATGCTGGCCGCCAGCTCGCGGGACACCGTGCGCTCCGCAGGGCGCACCGGTAAGCCGTCGCGCCAGCTGCGCTCGGACTGGACCGACGCTTGGGCCCCGAATCCCGGTGGCCAACAGCCCCTTCCGTTGCCACTGCAAAACATGCTGTCCGAACCGGTGCTGCGCCGCATCGACGCGCTGGCCGATCAGGGCCACGAGGGCGCCCGGCTGCTGTCGACCTATTTCGTCGGGCAGGGCGTCGGCCTGATGAACAAGGTCAAGCCGGCCCGTGATGTGGTGCTGGAATTCATCGAGGATTACCTGGCCGCCACCGAGCGGCTGAGCAACTCGCTTCCCGACTGAGCGGTCATAATCGGCGGGTGGCCGGCACCGAACTCCTCCTGCTCGGCGCCGCCGGGTTACTACTCGCGGGACTCATCACCTTCCTGGTGCTGTTCATCGTCGCGCGCCGCCAGCTGGGCAGCGTCCGTCGCGAGCTCACCCGGCTGCTGGCCGAACAGGACGATCACCGACGGCGGCGGCGCCGCGGTGTCGCCCCGCTGGCGCTCAAGACGGTCTTCCAGACCGCCGACATGCTGATCAACAAGGGTTTCGGCGCCACCGTGCGCAACTCGATCGAAGACCTCGCGGGCTGGGCCCAGATCGAACGCCCAGACCTGGCCAGGCTGACCGCCGACGGCCGGGTGGTCATCGTGTTCTCCGATATCGAAGGCTCCACCGAATTCAACGAGTCGATGGGTGACCGGGCGTGGGTGCGGGTGCTGCAGAAGCACAACAAGTTGATCGAATCGTTGGTCGGCAAGCACGGCGGACACGTGGTGAAGAACCAGGGCGACGGTTTCATGATGGCCTTCGCCGACCCCGAGAACGCGGTGCGCTGCAGTTCGGACGTGCAGTGCGCGCTGGAGGAGAACCCGCAGCGCTGGGAGTCCATCAAGGTGCGCATCGGGGTGCACATGGGCACCTCGGTCCGCCGCGGCGAGGACCTGTTCGGCCTCGACGTCGCGATGGCGGCCCGGGTCGCCGGTCAGGCCGACGGCGGTGAGATCCTGGTCAGCGCGCCGGTCGGCCAGGCCGTCGACGGACTCGACGACATCCGGCTCGGTGCTCCGCGCGAGGTCGAACTCAAGGGACTGCGCGGCACCCACCTGCTGTACCCGGTGGACGGATCAACCTGGCGTGGACGCTGACGTGCCCTGAGCGGGTTTGGTGGTCTCGGGCTTCTTGTCCGCCGCCTTGATCAGCTTGGCTGTCCACTCCGCACCCAGCTTGACCAGGCCGGACTCCGGATACAGGACGTGGGCGTCCCAGTCGCGGCCCAGCGAGCAGATGGGGTCGGCGGGTGCGCACAGATCCGCGGTGCGCGGCCCGAAGGTCGTGCTCATCCGGGTCAGCGGGTTACCGATGCGCGCCGACGGATTGCCGAACACCACCACCGAGGTGATGTGCGGGACGGCGGCTGCGGGCAGCGGTGCGGTGTAGCCGAGGCCGGCGATGGGCGCCGTCGCCACGACGTCGACCACCGCGGCGCCCTGCGAGTAGCCACCGAGGACGATCTTGGTCTTCGGGCATTGCGTGACGATGGTCTGGATCCGCTTGCTCATGTCGTTGGCCCCGACCGCGGCCTTCATGAAGTCCCAGGTTGCCGGGTACTTGACCGCGTAGGTGCTGATGGACTTGCCCTTGACCATGGGGCGCAGCGTCTCGACGAAGGACTTGCCGACCTTGCCGATACCGGGCGGCTCGTCGGTGCCGCGCGCGAACACGACCTCGATATCGGAGCATTCCGGCGCCGCCGCGGCGGTCGGTGCGGTCAGCGGGCCCAGGGCGATTGCGAGCCCCGCTGTCATGAGCACGGCCAATCTTCGGGCGGCCATTACTTGTTCTCCTCGACTGTTTCCGGTCGGCTACGTGCCCCCTTCAATGCCCATCATTATTCACAATATTCACTCTATTAACATCTGTGCCAATTCTGTGACCTTGGTGAATATTGGCGAATGGCCACAAAGCGCCTGATCAGATCGGTATTTGGCCGACTTCCGGGGTTTTTCCGGATGCCTGGAAAATCACCTTCCGCGCAATATCCACGGCGTGATCGGCGAAACGTTCGTAGAAACGGCCGAGCAGTGCCACATCGGTGGCCGCGGCCACTCCGTCGGACCACCGTTCGTTCAACACGGTGCTCAGCAGTTCGCGGTTCAGGTCGTTCATCGCGGCATCGCCCTGCTGGATGCGGGCGGCCTCGACGGTATCGCCGGCGATCACCGCGCGCTGGGCCCGCTCGGCGAGGTCGACGGCGTGGCGCCCCATATCGGCGAACAAGCCCAGGGTCGTCGCCGGCACCGCGACACCGGTGCGCGCGCGGGTGCCGATACCGGCGATATTGGTGGCCAAGGCACCCATCCGGTCGGCGTTCGCCGCGATGCCGAACGCCGTCATGACGAGCCGAAGGTCATGGGCCACCGGAGCGTGCCGCGCCAACAACGAGAAGGCCCGCTGGTCCACCTGTTCGTTGAGCTCATCGAGATGGCTCAGTTGGCTGCGCACGCGTCGCGCCGCGGCGGCGTCGCTGTCGACGACGGCGACGGTGGCATCGGCGGCGGTGGCCGCCGCGATTCCACACATCTCTCCGAGCTCGGCGGTGAGCCGGTCGAGTTGAGCGTGAAATTCGGTCCTCATGGTGTGCCGGTTTACCCGTTTACGAGGCTGCCAAACTGTCCAGGTGTCCGTTCTTCGACTGACAGCCCCGATCGGCCTGGCCTTTCTCCCGCTGGGCATGGCGCTGGGCTTCCTGGTGGTGCACGCCGGCCTGGCGTGGTGGTGGGCGCCGGTGTTCGCGGCGGTGATCTACGCCGGTTCGCTGGAGTTCCTGATGGTCGGTCTGGCCGCCGCCGGAGCGCCGATCGCCACGGTCGCGCTGACGACATTGATCGTCAACTCGCGGCACGTCTTCTACGCGTTGTCCTTTCCGCTGCACCGGGTTCGCGGTCTGCCCGGCAAGCTCTACAGCACCTATGTGATTTCCGATGAGGCCTTCGCGGTGGGCGTCAGTCCCGACGCCGGCGCGTGGACCTCGCGCCAGATCCTGGGCATGCAGGCGGGTCTGCACCTGACCTGGACGGTGTCGGCCGGCGCGGGCGGCCTGCTCGGCGCAGCACTGCCGATCGAGCGGCTGCACGGCCTGGAATTCGCGCTCACCGCCCTGTTCATCGTGCTGGCGATCGACGCCTACCGCCAACACCCGGACCGGCTCACCGCGCTGATGGCGGTGGGGTGCGCAGTGCTGGCCTGGCTGCTGGCGCCGGGGCAGTTGTTGGTGTGGGCGTTCGCGGCGTTCACCGTCCTGCTGCTGGCCCGGTTCGTGGCCGGGCACCGGAATGCAGATGCCTGACACCGGGCACATCGCGGTCCTGGTCGCGGTCAGCGCCGCGGTCACCTGGGCGCTGCGGGCACTGCCGTTCGCGGTGCTGGCACCCATGCGGCACAGCGCGGTGGTCCGGTACCTGAGCCTGCACATGCCGCTGGGGGTGATGGTCATGCTGGCGCTGTACACCGTCCGAGATGTCCCCGAAGCGGCTGGGCGCCAACAACTCTGGCTGGTCATCGCGGTGCTGGTGACAGCCGGTCTGCAGGTGTGGCGGCGGCACGCGCTGCTGTCCATCTTCGTCGGCACCGGAATTTATGTGGCGCTGATGTCGCTGTGGTGACAGAGTGTCCGGCCGTGAGCATCCTGTTCTGCGGCACCGAGTTGGGCCGACGCATCGAGCACGCCGAAGCCGCCCTCATCGGCGCGGCCGTCGACGCGGCCACCCGCCGCGGCACCGACGGATTCGCGCTACCGCTGGCCGGTGGGGTGGCGGCCTTCGCCGAGCGGGGCGCACCCTTCAACAAGGTGGTGGGACTGGGATTCGCGGGCGTGCCCCGCGAGGCGGATATCGCCGCGGTCGAGCGGGCCTACACCGATCACGGGTCGCCGACCCCGGTCGAACTGAGCACGCTCGCGGATCCCCGGATCGCCGAACTGCTCGGCGGCCGCGGCTACCGGGCGGTGGCCTTCGAGGATGTGCTCGGCCGCGCACTCGGCGACACCCTCGAGGAGGTACCCGCCGGGATCGAGGTGCGCCCCGCCCGGGAGGATGAACTCGACGCGTGGGTCGACGTGGTGGTGGAGGGGTTCGCCCATCCGGACGGGGAAGGGGTGCCCAGTCCCGAGGAATTTCCGCGTGACGTGGTGGACCGCGCCGAGCGGGATTTCGCCGCAGCCGGTGTCACGCCGTATGTGGCGGTGGTCGACGGGGATGTCGCCGGCGGCGGCAGCATGCGGGTCACCGATGGCGTGGCCCAGCTGACCGGCGCGGCGACGGCACCGCGCCACCGGCGCCGCGGCGTGCAGGGCGCACTGCTCACCGCACGCCTGCGCGATGCCGTGCAGGTCGGTGCCGATATCGCCGTGGTCACCACGGCGCCGGGGTCGCAGTCCCAGCGCAACGTGCAGCGACGCGGCTTCCATCTGCTCTACACCCGTGCGGTTTTCGTCAAGGGCGATCAGTAGTTCAGTAGAAGCCCGCAGTTCAGTAGAGCAGCGTGCGGTAGTTCTCTTCGCTGTAGTAGGCCTCCAGCTCTTCCAGGCTCTGCTCGGCCTTGAAGGACTTGGCCAGCACGGCGGTGCTCGGCACCGAATCCGGCGTCCAGGTTTCCGGTTTCCACGCGTTGGAGCGCAGGAACGCCTTCGAGCAGTGGAAGAACACCTCGTCGATGTGCAGCTCCAGCGCCAGGATGGGACGCTTGCCCTTCACCGCGAGGTCATCGAAATAGGCAGCGTCGGAGAGGATTCGGGCCCGCCCGTTGATGCGCACGGTGTCCCCGCGGCCCGGTATGACGAAGATGGTGCCGACGTGCGGATTGGTCAGCACGTTGAGATAACCGTCCACCCGCTTGTTGCCGGGGCGCTCCGGGATGGCGATGGTGGTGTCATCGATGATGTGGACGAATCCGGGCGGGTCCCCCTTGGGGGAGACGTCCACCCGGCCCTCGGTGTCGGTGGTGGCCACGAAACACAGCGGCGAGTTCGACACCCATTGCCGGTGTACGTCGAGCAGGCGGTCGCCCACCTTGTTGGCCACGGCGGGTACCGGATGTCCGACGATCTCCCGCAGTGCATCGACCGACGTGATTTCGACTGGTTCGGTGCTCACCCGGTCCATCATGCCCCGAATTTCTGGATCAGTGCCCGCCTGTCCAGCTTGCCGATGCCGCGCCGGGGGAGTTCATCGACGACGTGCAGCTGCCGCGGCGCGGCGGTGGGATCAAGGGTCTTGCCGACATGGGCCCGCAGTTCGTCGAGCGTGGGTTCGCGCTGCCCGGCCGCGAGCACGATCGCTGCGGCGACGCGCTGGCCGAGGCGGRCATCGGGTACCCCGAAGACCGCGCACTCGGCCACCGCGGGATGGCCTGCCAGGGCGTGCTCCACCAGCTGGGGCAGCACTGTCAGCCCGCCGGTGCTCACCGCGTCATCGGCGCGGCCCAAAATGCTCAGGACTCCCGAATCATCCACCGCGCCAAGGTCATCGGTGCGAAACMAGCCAGGCTCGGCGAACGGGTCCGGCTCGGCCGGGTTCCGGTACCCGGATGCCAGCATCGGCCCGCCGAGTGACACTCGTCCGTCGTCGAGGCGAACTGTCACCCCGTCCAGCGGCACACCGTCGTACACGCAGCCCCCGCAGGTTTCGCTCATCCCGTAGGTCCGGACCACGCGAACCCCTGCCGCACTGGCCTTTTCGCGCACACCGGCCGGCATCGGGCCACCGCCGATGAGCACGGCATCGAGTTCGGCCAGCGCCGCGGCAGCGGCCGGGTCCGACAGCGCCTTGTCGAGCTGGTTGGAGACCAGCGAGGTGTAGCGCCGTCCGGTTCCCAGCGCGGCCACCGCGGACACCAGGTCGGCGGGTGCAAAACTCGCGTCCAGCGCGACGGGCGTGCTGCCCCCGAGGACACTGCGTACCAGGACCTGCAGGCCGGCCACGTGATAGGCGGGCAGCGCCAGCAGCCAGCGACCGGCGCCGCCGAGGCGCCGGTGGGTCGCGGTGGCACTTGCGGTGAGCGCCGCCGCGGACAGCAGGGCACCCTTGGGGATTCCGGTGGTACCCGAAGTGGACACCACCACCGCGATCTCGTCGGCGATGGGTTCGCCGGCGCGCAGCGTGGCGGTCAGCAGGTCGCGCTGCCGGGCGTCGGCGGCCGGTACCGGCAGGCGCGCCCCGGCCCCGCCGAGTGCGGCCTCCAGCTCCGGCAGGATGGCCAGTGCCGCGGCGCCGGTGCCGACGGCGAGGGTGTTCAGGACTGCGATGCCGGGTCCTCCGGATCCTGCTCCCTCGGGTCGTCGAGCGGCCAGCCCTGGGCGGCCAGTCGGGCCCGGACCCGTTCGATGTCATCGTCTCGGGGGAGCCCGTCGGTGGTCTGGGTGATCAGCACCCCGATGTCGATGTGGTCGAACTCGCCCCGGTTCATCAGATCCTGGGCGACGGTCGAGACTTCGTCGTTGGACAGCCGCCGGGTGAGCAGGGCCATCAGCGGTACCCGGTCCGGTCCGGGTACCCCCTCCGGGTAACCGGCCGTCAACCAGGCGGCAATCCTGGCCAGGAAAGCGTTCACCGCGCCAGACTGCCAGATGGGTGTCACATGTGCCGATCTGACCGCCGATTTCCAACGCCGGGCAGCCGGTTCATGAACGATTGGTGAACAAGTTTGGCTTTTCGTCCAAACCTGCAGGTGGGGGGCGACTCCCGAGTTCGATGAAATTACGCGAAAAGCTGTGAGATGTCTCAGAATTGCGGCATGAGCGCAGAGCTGATCATCCTGGTGTTGCTGATAGCCACAGCACTGGCATTCGACTTCACCAATGGCTTCCACGACACCGGCAACGCCATGGCCACGTCCATCGCGACCGGGGCGCTCAAGCCCAAGACCGCGGTGCTGCTGGCGGGCGTGCTGAACCTGGTGGGCGCCTTCCTCTCGGTGGAGGTCGCCGTCACGGTCACCACCTCGGTGCTCAAGGTGCAGGACTCCAAGACCGGCTCGCTGCTTCCGGGCATCGATGCCTCGACGGGCCTGACCATCATCTTCGCCGGTCTCATCGGCGGCATCCTGTGGAACCTGCTCACCTGGCTGTTCGGCATCCCGTCCAGCTCCTCGCACGCGCTCTTCGGCGGGCTGATCGGCGCCGGCCTGGCCGCGCTGGGCACCGCAGGCGTCAACTGGTCCGGAGTCACCCAGAAGGTGCTGATCCCCGCGGTCGCCGCACCCGTCATCGCCGGGCTGGTCGCCGCCTGTGGCACCTGGGTGGTCTACCGGCTCACCCGCAAGGTCGCCGAGAAGCAGCGCCGTGAGGGCTTCCGCTGGGGGCAGATCGCGACGGCCTCGCTGGTCGCGCTGGCGCACGGCACCAACGACGCGCAGAAGACCATGGGTGTCATCGCGCTCGCCCTCATCACCACCGGGCACCTGACCGGTGACGTCAAGGAGCAGGGACTGCCGTTCTGGATCATCTTCAGCTGTGCGGTCGCCATCGGCCTGGGCACCTACCTCGGCGGCTGGCGGGTGATCCGCACCCTGGGTAAGGGCCTGGTGGAAATCGAGTCACCCCAGGGTTTCGCCGCCGAAGCCTCCTCGGCCGCCATCATTCTGAGCTCCAGCGCCGCCGGTATGGCGCTGTCGACCACCCATGTGGCCACCGGGTCGATCCTGGGCAGCGGTGTCGGTAAGCCCGGCGCCGAGGTGCGCTGGGCGGTCGCGGGCCGGATGGCCGTCGCCTGGCTGGTCACGCTGCCCGCCGCCGGTCTGGTCGGCGCGCTGTCCTACTGGCTGTCCGACGGCGTGAAGTCGGTGTTCGATTCGGCGCTGGCCGGCGACGGACTGATCTTCCTCATCCTGGTCGGCCTCTCCGGCTTCATGTGGTGGCGCGCCCAGCAGCAGAAGGTCGACAGCAGCAATGTCAACGCCGACTGGGATTCGTCGACCAATTCGGTGGTCCCGGCCGAGCTGCGCGAGGCCACCACGGACCACAAGCCCACCGCCTCGGTCTGACCCGGCACTAGTTAAGGAACTCACATGGCTTACCTGGAGAGCATCGTGAAGGTGCTCGGTATCGGACTGTTGCTCGGTGCGGGTCTGYCCGCCGTGTTCGCGCTCGGTCTGGTGGCCTACGCCCGTGGCGACGGTGGCGACGGCACGGACGGCGCCGCGACGGCCCCCAACCCCGCATTCAAGTTCCTCGGCATCGCGGCGTTCGTGTTCGTCGGCTGGGTGATCCTGACCGCGGTGCTCTGGATCACCCGCGCGACGATCATCCACCACACCGGCGTCGACCTCTTCCCCTTCCTCCCCAAGAAGTGAGTGAACCCCGATGACTGAGAACAAGACGGTGCTGGACAACGTGCTGGGCTGGCTGCACGAGGGTTACCCCGAAGGCGTGCCGCGCACGGACTACTTCGCGCTGCTGGCGCTGTTGAAGCGCTCGCTCACCGAGGAAGAGGTCGTCAAGGCGGCTCAGTCGGTGCTGCGGTCCAGCGATGGTGACAAGCCCGTCACCGAGGCCGAGATCAGCGGTGCCATTGAGCTGATCATCGCCAAGGAGCCCAATCCCGAAGAGCTACACCAGGTTGCGTCGCGGCTTGCCTCGGTGGGCTGGCCGCTGGCGGCACCGGCTCGCTGAGGCGGGCACCACGCACCGCTTGAAATAGCCGAGCAGTAGCGTGCGCAGCTGTGGTGCGGGGATATCGTTCAGCATCGAATCGGTTGCGCAGTAGTAGATCCCGGTGATCGCCACCGTGAGCGAGACCCGCGTCGCGTCATCGTGATCGGGGCCCAGCAGCAGGGCATGGAACCTGTCGGCGATGTCCTCCAGCTCCGGGTGCCGCGCGACCAGATGATCGATGTAGCGGTCCCGCCGGAACGGGAACGACGCGTTGCGCTGCCGGATCATCAGATCGATCAGTCCTTCGATGGCCACCGCGCGTTGAGAGTCGTTGTGCGGTAACGATTCCGCATGTTCGATCAGGTGTGCGAGATCGTCGAACACCGGCCGTAGCACCGCCAGCACGATCTCGTCCTTGGACGGGAACTGGTAGTAGACGGCGGCTTTGCCGACGCCGATCCGGTCGGCGATCATCTGCAGTGATGTGTCCTGCACGCCGTGTTCGGCGAACAGTTCGACGGCCACCTCGACCACGCGCTCGCGTGCTGCCCCACGTGCTCTGACCACGGAGCCCTTCCTCTACTGCGGCACTCAAACATGCCCATATCGTCCTTATGGCTAGCCATTGTTACTCGCTGTGATGAGTACCACTTAGCCGTCTGGCTTGTATGAAGTAAGCCGATTGTATAACTTGAGTGCCATCGATGGCTGAGGGGTTCATCGGACCAGCCAACCGGCGCGTCACTGCAGGAGGAAAGCGGACATGCAACTGCTCAAACGGGCTTGGCTGCCCCTGGTGATCGTCGTGGTGGTCGGGGTAGCCGGCTTCACAGTGGACCGCGTTCGCGGCATGTTCGCATCCGACCCGCCACTCGTCACGCCGATCGAGTTCGCCAACGACCCTGAGCCGTTCGATCCAAAAGTGGTGACCTACGAAATCTTTGGCCCGGAAGGGGCGGCAGTGGATGTGAACTACGTGGACCTGCAGGGCGAACCGCAGCGCGTCGATGGTGCGATTTTGCCGTGGTCGATCACGCTGCAGACGACCGAACCCTCGGCCGCGGCCAACATTGTCGCCCAGGGCAAGACCAGCTTCCTGGGTTGTCGGGTGCTCGTCGATGGTGAGACCAAGGACGAGCGCAGCATCAGCGGCACCAACGTCCAGACCTTCTGCATCGTGAAGTCGGCATGAGCGCGCACGGCGCGCACAGTGCGGATGCGACCACCGGGCCCATCGCCGTCGTGCCCGCTGCACACGAAACCGCCCATTTCGGCAGGATCGCGCGGCTGTTCCGAAAGTTGGCCATCCCCTTCATCCTCGGCTGGATCGCCATTGCGGTCCTACTGAACGTTGCCGTCCCGCAGCTGGAGGCGGTCGGTGAGATGCGGTCGGTCTCGATGAGCCCGAAAGAGGCGCCGGCCGTCATCGCCACCGAGCACATCGGCCGCGTCTTCGACGAATACGAGTCCAACAGCTCGGTGATGATTGTGCTGGAGGGCAAGGACAAGCTCGGTGACGATTCTCGTCGCTACTACTCGGAGCTGATCGAAAAGCTGCGCGCGGACACCAAACACGTTGAGCACGTTCAAGACTTGTGGAGCGATCCGCTTACCGCATCCGGTGTGCAGAGCGGGGACGGCAAGGCCGTCTACGTCTCGGCAAACCTGGCCGGCAACCAGGGCGAGGCGCTGTCGCTGGAGTCCATCGAAGCCGTTAAGGACATCGTGCACAGCGTGGCGGCGCCCCCGGGGGTCGAGGTCTTCGTCACCGGCTCCGCAGCGATGACGGCCGAGCAGACCGAGGCCAGCCACGGCAGTATGCGGTTGATCGAGGCGTTGACCTTCGTGGTCATCATCACCATGTTGCTCATCATCTACCGCTCGCTCATGACGATGGTGATGATGATCGTGATGGTCGCGGTCAGCCTACTGACCGTGCGAGGCGCGGTGGCCGCGCTCGGCTATTACGACATCATCGGTCTCTCGACGTTTGCCACCGGTCTGCTGGTCACGCTCGCCATCGCGATATCGGTGGACTACGCGATCTTCCTCATCGGCCGATATCAGGAGGCCAGGAGCGCCGGCGAGGATCGAGAACAGGCGTACTACACCATGTTCGGTGGAACGGCGCACGTGATCGTCGGCTCCGGTCTGACCATCGCAAGCGCCACCTTCTGCCTGAGTTTCACCCGGTTGCCGTACTTTCAGACCCTCGGTGTGCCACTGGCAGTCGGGATGCTGGTGCTGATCGTCACGGCCATGACCTTCGGGCCGGCCATGGTCACCGTGGGCGCGCGTTTCCTGGATCCCAAACGTTCCGGGCGCGTACGGGGTTGGCGGAAGGTCGGTGCCGCGGTGGTGCGCTGGCCCGGTGCGATCCTGATTTCCTCGATCGCCGTCTCGTTGATCGGTCTGCTGGCGCTGCCGGGTTACAAGACCAGCTACAACGACCGGCTGTACCTACCCGATGACATCAGCGCAAACCAGGGTTATGCCGCGGCCGAACGGCATTTCTCGCCGGCCCGGCTGAACCCGGAGATCCTGATGATCGAGAGTGACCGGGATCTGCGGAACCCGGCCGACTTCCTGGTCATCGAGAAGATCGCCAAGGCCATCTTCCAGGTCGACGGTATCGGCCGGGTGCAGACCATCACCCGGCCAGACGGCACGCCGATCGAGAACACCTCGATCCCCTACATGATCAGTCAGAACAGCACGCTGCAGCGGTTGAACGAGAAGTACAACCAGGACCGCACCGCCGACATGACCAATCAGGTGGCGGACATGGACCGGACCATCGCAAGCATGGACAAGATGCAGACGATCACCGAGGAGATGGCCGACACCACGTCCAAGATGGTGTCGTCGATGGACCTCATGGTCGGTGACATCGAGGACATGCGGGACAGCATCGCCAATTTCGACGACTTCTTCCGGCCGATGCGCAACTACCTCTACTGGGAACCGCATTGCTACAACATCCCGATGTGCTGGTCCATCCGGTCGGTCTTCGACGTGCTCGACGGCATCGATGTGATGACCACCAACATGAACGAGATGATGCCGCAGATGCATCGGCTCAACGAACTGATGCCGCAGATGATTGCGATCATGCCCGAGATGAAGCAGACCATGGTCAACATGAAAGAGATGATGCAGACCATGCAGCAGACCCAGCAGGGTATGYAGGAGCAGCAGCGCATCATGTCGGAGACGTCGACCGAGATGGGCAAGGCCTTCAACGACGCGATGAACGACGACTCGTTCTATCTGCCGGCCGAGGCGTTCGACAATCCCGATTTCGCAAAGGGATTGGAGCAGTTCCTGTCGCCGGACGGGCACGCGGTGCGATTCATGATCAACCATGAGGGCGATCCGATGTCCGCCGAGGGCATCGAGCGGATCGACCCGGTCAAGACCGCGGCCAAGAACGCCATCAAGGGCACCCCGCTGGAGGGCTCGACGATCTACATGGGCGGTACCGCATCCACCTTCAAGGACATGGCCGACGGCACGCAGTACGACCTGATCATCGCCGGGATCGCCGCGATCGGTCTGATCTTCCTGATCATGCTCATCCTCACCAGGGCGATCGTCGCCGCGGCGGTGATCGTTGGCACGGTGGTGCTTTCGCTGGGTGCGTCCTTCGGTGTCTCGGTGCTGCTCTGGCAGCACCTGCTCGGAATCGAGCTGCACTGGATGGTGCTACCGATGGCGGTGATCATCCTGCTTGCGGTGGGCGCGGACTACAACCTGCTGGTGGTCTCCCGCATGAAGGAAGAAATACATGCGGGGCTGAACACCGGCATGATCCGGGCCATGGGTGGCAGCGGTTCCACCGTCACCGCGGCAGGCATGGTGTTCGCCTTCACCATGATGGTGATGGCCGTCAGCGATCTGACGATCATGGGTCAGGTCGGTACCACGATCGGTCTGGGTCTGCTGTTCGACACCCTGGTGATCCGCTCGTTCATGACACCGTCCATCGCCGCCCTGCTCGGCAAGTGGTTCTGGTGGCCCCAACAGGTGCGCCAGCGGCCGAAACCGCAAGCCTGGCCGCCGCTCCAGCGTCGACCACAGGATGTGTTGGTGTGATGAGGTTTTCGAGGATGAAGTCGGCCATGGCCGGGTGTGTCGCGGTGCTGGCCGTCGTGACCGCACCGGTGGCGCACGCCGACCGTGACGAGGCCTTCGCCGACCAGTTGCACACCTACGGCATCTACGGGCAGAAGGACTTCAACGCCTGGATCGGCAAGCTGATGTGCAAACGTCTGCACAACGGCCTGGACGAAGATGCCTTCGCGTCGGCGAAATTCGTCCATGACCAGCTGAACAGGGACGCCACCACCGAGCAGGCGTGGCAGTTCGTCGCCGCCGCCGTGCCCGTCTACTGCCCGGATCAGTCTGCCGCGTTGCAACGCGCCGCCGACCGACGTTGAAAGGACCGAACATGATGCGCCGCAACCGATTCATCGCCGCCGCAGGTGCCGTCGCGGCACTGCTGGCCACGCCGGGCATCGCCGCCGCCGACGCCACCGACGAGTATCCGATCCCGAGCAACATGCTCAAGACCACCTGCACTGTGGACCAGTACATGGCCGCGGTCCGCGACACCAATCCGGTTTACTACGAGCGTTACATGATCGACTACAACAACAAGTCACCCGACGTACAGCGGTGGGCCCGGGATCGCATCACCTGGTTCTTCTCCATGGACTATGCGGGCCGGCGCCAGTACTCCGAGGAGACCGCCACCAACGCGTTCTACGAACAGCTGGCCTGGAACTGGCCGAACTGGGCCAAGTTGTTCTTCAACAACAAGGGTGTCGTGGCGCACGGCACCAAGAACTGCGCGACCTATCCGCCCGCCGATCCCGGCGTCTGGACCTGGTAGTCCCCGATGAGGGTCGGCCGGCGTGGTGCGTACCCGGCCGGCCTCGAGGGGATGTCAGTACTCGTATTCGAACGGACAGGACAGATCGACGTATACGGTCGACCCTGGTTTTTCGGAGGTGTGACGAAGTCCGTCGATCGAGCAGTTCGTCAGCGGTCCGCCGCGCGTGCCGTTCAGCTGCACGTTGAATCCCTGCGAGCGGAGCTGGTTCACGGTTTCGGTCACCGACGCCGGACCGCCGGGCGCGGCAGCCGCTGCGCCGGCGAATCCGATGGCAGCTCCCGATACGGCGACGACGGTCGCGATGGTCGACGTGATGGTGCGCATGGTCTCTGCTTTCTTCTCATCGACCACCGAAGCCCGTTCGYCATATGGGTCGTGACGTGGGCGGACGGCCGGCTTTCGGTGTCGTTAGCTGGAGCAATAGTCGTGCTCGGATGCCGAATACCGGCACCCATTCCCGACAACTCGTTCGCCTTGCTAACAATTCCCGGTTCCGGAAATTTCTTTCCACCCGACCGGCACTGTTGCCGTGTCAGTCGAAGAACGACGCGGTGCGCGTCAACTGCTGCGCCGCCTCCAAAAGTGTCCGGTGCAGATCCTCGTCGCTGACATCGTCCAGCGACTTGTCGGTGACGGCGGCGTAGATACCGTTGGTGACCATCGAGATGACGACCCGGCCTGCCGGGCCGTGACCGCCGCCGAGCAGCAGGTTCGTGAAGCGGTCGACGATATCGGTGAGATCCTCGCGGGACTGCACGAGGCTCTCCAGCACCGGGTCGCCGGCGAGCACCGCGGCCAGCCGGCGGTGCCGGACGCTGAACTCGATGAACCCGCTGATGGTGATCTCGCGCCGGGTCTCGGGATCGGGCACCGCTTCGGCGATCGTCACCACGCGCGCCATGTCGTCGAACATCGGCTGGGCCGCGGCCGCCACGATTTCCTCTTTGGAGTGGAACTGGTAGTAGACCGAGGCCTTGCCCACCCCGATGCTGTCGGCGATCATCTGCAGCGTGGTGCCGCTGACGCCGTGCTCGGCGAACTGCGCGAGCGCGGCCTCCAGCACGCGGGCACGGGCGGTGCCGCGCCCCAGAACGGATTTGGCCACGCCCTAGTCCCTGGTGTCGCGGCGCAGCGGATGCGTGTCGGGAACCTGGACGAAGATCAGGGTGACGCCATCGGGATCGATGATGTGCATCTCGTGCAGGCCCCACGGCTCTTCGGCGGCGGCCCTGGCGATCGGCACGCCACGCCCGGTCAGCTCGGTCTGCGCGGCATACACATCACGGACCTGCAGCCACAGCGTCCCGCCCGCCGAGGGCTCACCGTGGCCGGCCAGCTCGATCAGCGACTGCCCGGCGTAAAAGACGGTGCCACCGCCGTATTCGCGCGCGATGGCCAGCCCGATCAGGTCACGGTAGAACGCGACGGACTTCGGGTAGTCGGCCGGCCGTATCAGCATCCGGCTGGCCAGGATCTCCATATGTCGTGTTTATCACGGGTCAGGAGGATTCGGCCGCGACACGGTAGCCGCGCACCGCGATGGGCCCGAACACCGCCAGCAACCCGATGACCCACGCCGCGGACTGCGCTACCGGCCACAGGATCGGCCCGCCGGCCGCCAGTCCGCGCATCGCCTCGATCGCCGGGGACATCGGCTGGGCTCGCACCACGGGTTCGAGCCAGTCCGGGAACACGTCGACGGGCACCATGCCGGAGTTGAAGAACAACAGCAGGAAACACACCGTGGACAGGCCGGTGATGATGTTCTTACCGTTCGACTGCACGGCGACGGCCACGATGACGGCAGCGAACCCGATCACCATGAAGACCGGGATCAGCACGAAAGCGATTGCGGCCGGCCGGCCTTGGCTGAAGCGCAGGCCCATCGCCACGCCGACCGCGGTGATCACCAGGGTGCCGATGAAGGCCCGGGCGCCCTCGGCGAGCAGTCTTCCGGTGAGCGCGCTGGCGCGGTGCACCGGCAACGCCCACAGCCTGCTGAGCAGTCCGGATTCGCGTTCGTCCGGGATGGCCGCGCCGGTGCCCATCGCGCCGAACAGAGCCCCGGCGATCGCGCACATCGGCACCAGGCCATACAGGCTGTTGCCGCCGGTCAGGTGCAATACCGACTCGCCGATGACCTGCTTGTAGACGATCAGCAGGAAGGTGGGGAAGATCAGCGACTGGATCAGCACCACCGGTGCGCGCCGCCAGCCCAGCAGTAGCCGCCGGGCCTGCAGGCGACTCTGCCGGACCAGGGTCATGACGCCCTCCTCTGCATCCGGACCGCGATCGCGCCGAACAGCACCAGTAGCCCGACACACCAGGCCAGGCTGAGCGGGAGGTGGCGGTACTCGCCGACCGCCAGCCCGCGCAGCGTCTCGGCGATCACCGACACCGGCTGGTGCCGCACGAACGGTCCCAGCCAGGACGGGAACGCTTCTGCCGGAGCGATTCCGGTGGACAGCATCACCAGCAGCAGCTGCGGGATCAGCAGGGTCTGACCGGCCTCCTCGGTGCTGCCGGCCAGTGATCCCAGTGCATCCGCGCCCAGCGACAACGCCAGCGACAGCAGCAGCGCGAGTCCGACGAAGACCGCCACCGCGGCGACACCGCCGGAGAACCGGAAGCCGAACAGATACCCGATGGTGAGGGCGCCGACGAGCGCCGCGCCCGCGCGCACCAGCGCCGAGAGCATCCGTGCGGTCACCGGTGCCAGTGCGGTGATGGGCAGCGAGCGCATCCGAATACCCATGCCGCTCAAGTTGTCTCGCGCCGCCCGGTCCGCGGTGGTCATGGCGGTGAAGATCATCGCCTGCACCACGATGACCGGCAAGATGTACTGCGCGTAGCTCATGGTGCCGGTGTCGATGACATTGCGCAGGGTGATGTCGAAGCACACGAAGAACGCGATCGGCCCGCCGACGGCGAACACCAGATCACCGCCCCGCAGGGTGCCCAGCACCGACCGCCGGGTCAGCGCGCCCAGTGCGGTCATGGTGCCGGGGCCGTCAGGGTGAAGAACACCTCGTCCAGCGACGGTTTGCGCAGCGCGATGTCACCGACCTCGATGTCGAGGGCCTCCAGYCGGCGGAACACCTCGCTGAGCGTGCTCAGGCCACCCGGAGCCGGGATGGACAGTGCACCGGTATCCGGGTCCGTGCTGACCTCCCCGAGTCCGGCCAGGGCGTCGGCGATCCGCGGCCCGTCGGCGGTGTGCACCGGCGTCACCTGGCAGAAACTGCCGCCGACACGTTCCTTCAGCTCGTCGGCGGTGCCTTCGGCGATCACCCTGCCGTGATCGATCACGACGATGGAATCCGACAGCGCATCCGCCTCGTCGAGGTACTGGGTGGTCAGCAGCACGCTGGTGCCGCGACCGGTCAGTGAGCTCACCAGGTCCCAGACCTCGCGGCGGCTACGCGGGTCCAGCCCGGTGGTGGGCTCGTCCAGGAACACCACGGCGGGCTCGGCGACCAGCCCGCAGGCAATGTCGGCGCGGCGGCGCATCCCGCCGGAGTAGGTGCCGACCCGTCGCCCGGCGGCGTCGGTCAGGCTGAACGCCTCGAGCAGTTCGTCGGCCCGGGCGCGGGCCTGCGTCCGGGGGAGTCCGTTGAGTTCGCCGAACAGCACCAGGTTCTCCCGGCCCGTCAGCATCTCGTCGATCGCGGCGTACTGGCCGGTGAGTCCGATGCTCCTGCGGACCTGGGCGGCCTGCGTGACGACGTCGAAGCCGGCCACCTTCGCCGATCCGGAGGTCGGCCGGATCAGCGTGGACAGCACGTTGATGGTGGTGGTCTTGCCCGCGCCGTTGGGGCCGAGCACTCCGAGCAGGGTGCCCGCGGGCATCCGGAACGTCACGCCGCTCAGGGCCTGTTTGTCCCCGTACTGCTTGGTGATGTCGTCCAGCTCGATCGCATACTCCGGCACCGGCCGAGTATGGCATGCCTAACCTAAAGTCGATCTGCTGCCCGCAGCCCGATCGTGAACGCCGCCTGATCCTCGAAGTCGAGCGGATTGCGGCCGGTGATCTGGCCGATGCGGGCCAGCCGGTGCCGCACGGTATTGCTGTGCAGGAACAGCTCGCGGGCGGTGTCGATGAGCGATCCGTTGGCCGCAAGGAACACCCGCAGGGTGCGCACGTGCTGGGTGCCGCGATCGCGGTCGAGCTCTTCGAGCGGGTCGATCAGCTGTTGTTTGAACGGGGCCAGCCTGCTCGACGGCAGGCCCTCCAGCAGGCTGCCGAACGTGCTCAGCTGATCGGGTCCGATGCTGCCGCCGCGCTGGCGGGCCAGATCCAGCGCGATGCGGGCCTGACTGATCGAGGCGCCCAGTTCGGTCAGCGGTCCGGCCGCCGCATGACCCGAAGGCAGCGACAGATCGGCGGCGATCTCGGCCAGCCGGTCCGCACCCGTGCTCAGCACCAGACAGACCTCGGGGGCGTCGGCGACCAGGGCGTCGGGGAACGCCATCGACAACAATGCCCCGGCGCCGGCCGGCCAGGCCGAACAGTCGATCTCCCGGCCCGCCAGACCCGGCCAGTCCAGCAGCTGATTCAGCGCATCCGGGAGCAGCATCCGGCGCTCCACCAGTGACAGCAGCTGCCCGACGCGCTCGCGGGCCAGCGCCGCCTCGATATCGCGTTCACCCTGGGCTGCCGCGACGAAACGCGCGATGACCTCCATGACGGCGCCCTCCGGCGGGTCGCCGCGACCGACCCACACCACGGTGCCCATTCCGTCGACCGGCACCGACACCGCGGCGTCGGCGGCCTGCCCGGGCGGTTCGAGCAGGAAGTAGCAGCCCAGCACCTGTCCGGCCCGGTCCAGCAGCTGGCGCACCGATTCGCGCCGCCGCTGGGAGGACAGCAATTCGGGCACCAGCGCATTGGTGGCCCGCGCGGTGGCGACCGCACCGCCGAACTGGAAGTCGGCGATATAGCGGCTGACGGTGGAAAACGGTACCGATGGCGGTGCGATCAGCAGCGGCAGGCCGGCCCGGGCGCAGGCGTCGATCAGGGCCTGCGGGGTGGCGTCGTGCACATCGCCGATGCCGAAGCAGACGCCGGCCGCCCCGGCCCGGGACAGCGCGTCGACGAAGGTGTCGCAGTCGGCGGGGGTCTGCAGGCTGATGCCGACCGTGCACACCAGCTCCCCGCCACGCAGATACCGCGAGGGATCGTGCAATTCGGTGGTGTGCGACCAGGTGATCGGCGTGGCGAGCTGTCCGGTATCGAGGTGGACAGCGTCCAGGCCGAGGCCGGCCCGTTCCAGCAGGTCACGGAACGTCGGGGCGACGCCGTCCTGGTCGGTCCCAGGCTCGGTCATCGGTCGATCGTAACGTCGGCGTCATCTGTTCGGCCCAATTCGTTGTGCGATCCCACAATGCAACGACGGGGTGGCGGTGGATTCGCAGCGTCTTCGCCGCGAACGATGGCGGTCCCGTGGCGGGCGCGTGATAGTTCGTCCATGACCGAGCCACAGGTACTGCGCCGCGAGTTCTCACTCTGGTCGGCGTTCGCGTTCGCCTTCGCGTTCATCTCGCCGATCGTCGCGCTGTACGGCATCTTCGGCCTGGCCCTGTCCGCAGCCGGCCCCAGCTTCTGGTGGGGCTTCACGCTGGTGTTCGCCGGCCAGTTCCTGGTTGCGCTGGTCTTCGCGATGCTGGTGTCGCGCTGGCCGCTGGAGGGTTCCATCTACCAGTGGTCGCGCCGGTTGCTGGGCACCACCTACGGCTGGTTCGCCGGCTGGGCGTACATGTGGACGCTGGTGATCGCGATGGCGACGGTCGCGCTCGGTGCGGCCGGATTCGCCGCCAACATCTTCGGGATCGAGGAGCCCTCGGGGACGACGCTGGCGTTCATCGCCCTGGTGATCCTGCTGGCGGGCACCGCGGTCAACCTGGCCGGCCGGCAGGCGCTGAAGATCTTCATGATCGGCAGCATCATCGCCGAGGTCATCGGTTCGGTGGTGCTGGGCACCTGGCTGCTGCTGTTCCACCGGCAGAACTCGCTGTCGGTGCTCTTCTCCGGCGGCGGCGCCGACACCGACACCCTGGCCTACCTGACCGGGCCCTTCATGCTGGCGGTCGCCTTCATCGGTTGGTCCTTCGTCGGCTTCGAGAGCGCGGGATCCATCGCCGAGGAGGTGCACGAACCACGCCGGTACCTGCCCAAGGCGGTGCTGTTCTCGCTGGCGTTCATCTTCGTGGTGGTGGYCTACTCCAGCCTGGCGATCATCCTGGCCATCCCGGATCTGGATGCGGTCGCCGAGGGTGCCGTCGCGGACCCGGTGTACGAAACCCTCACCACCGCACTGGGTCACGGCGTCGCGCGGCCGGTCGAGGTGATGTTCGTGATCGGCTTCCTGGCCAGCTTCCTGGCGCTGCAGACCTCGGCCTCCCGGGTCATCTGGGCCTACGCACGCGACGGCGGCCTGCCCGCCGCCGGTGCGCTGGCCCGGCTGCGCGGCCCGGCCCGCATCCCGGTGGTGGCCATCCTGGTCACCACGGTGGTCGGCGCGGCACTGTTCCTGCTGAGCATCGTTGCCGGCGACATCTATTCGCTGATGGTCAACTTCACCGCGGGTGGTTTCTACCTGGCCTTCCTGTTCCCGCTGATCGGGTTCCTGGTGGTGCTGGTGCGCCGGGCCTGGACGCCGGCCAGCTTCTCCCTGGGCCGGGCCACCCTGCCGGTCGCTGTGGTGGCCGTAGTGTGGGCGGTGCTGCAGTTCCTCAACATCGCCTGGCCGCGAGTGGCTTTCGAGCAGCGCTACCTGGATTGGTCGGTCTGGATCGGCATCGCCGTGCTGCTGGTGCTCGGGACGGCGATCCTGGCCACCGTGCGCTCACGCATCGTCGAGGCCACGGTGATCGAGGACGGCGTCGTCGAAGAGGACGCGACTCGTGCCTGATACCGGCCCGGTAGCGGTCGTCACCGGCGCCGCCAGTGGTATCGGCGCGGCCTGCGCGCAGAGCCTGCGCCGTCGCGGCTACCGGATCGGCGCACTGGACCTCGCGCCCGGCGCCGAAGCGGATCATGCTGTGGCCGTGGATGTCTCCGACGGCGCAGCCGTCGCCGACGCGATCGCCGAGATCCGCGACCGGTTGGGCCCGGTGAGCGCGCTGGTGACCTCGGCGGGCTATTACGAGATGGCGCTGGTGGATCGGATCGACGCTCAGTCCTGGCGTCGGATGCTTCGGGTGCACCTGGGCGGCCTGTTCAACGCGACACGTGCCTGCCTGCCCGACATGCTGGCCGCGGGCTCGGGTGCGGTGGTCGCGGTGGCCAGTGAACTCGCCGTCGGTGGCGGGGACCGGGAAGCGCATTACGTCGCGGCCAAGGGGGCGATCCTCGGGCTGGTCCGCAGCCTGGCCGCCGAGGTCGCCGGTGCCGGCGTGCGCGTCAACGCCGTCGCACCCGGCCCCACCGACACGCCGCTGCTCAGCGATGATTCTCCATGGCGCGCCGAGGAATATCTGTCGACGCTGCCGCTGCGCAGACTGACCATGCCGGCCGAGGTGGCACGCTGTGTCGAATAC
>NZ_JBFUKN010000025.1:0-77392 GCF_056400845.1 Mycobacterium sp. P4_H6
GCCGACACCATCTGTGCGCCGACCGCCGCGTGCCCGTCGAACCCGCAGGACTCGGCGGCGGCCAGGTACCGGGCGGCAAAGTCCCGCTCGGCCCTGAGGTCGCCCTCGGCCCGGGCCACCAGGGCCCGCAACCGTAGCAACGGAACCTCGTGCAGCATGAATCCGGGATCGGTGGGCACGGCCGCGAGTCGGTCGATCGCCGCGCGCGCGGCACGCACGTCCCCGGCGGCGTTGCGGCCGAGCAGTGCCTCGACCAGTGCGCTGACGGCCGGACCGCGCCACACCACGGCGCCGATGGAGAACAGCGCATCCACCACGACGCCGGCCAGTTCGACGGCGCCGTCGAAGTCGCCGAGCTCACACCGGCGGCGGGCGAACTGGATGTCGGCGATGTGCACGATCGACGAGTTACCGCAGCCCTGCAGCGCGCTGAGCCGAGCCCGGCGCAGGTGTTCGTACCCGGCGTCGCGGCCGGCTTCCTCCCCGGCGACCAGGACCAAACCGCGGGCCAGGTGGGCGTGCACCACCGTGAAATCGTCACCGTCGCGGTCGGCGGCGGCCAGCGCCGCGGCGGTGTCGCGYAGCGCGTCGGACCCGGACCGCAGGGCTCCCAGTCCGATCTGCGCGTACTTGTGCAGGGTGGTGGTGACCAGGATCAGCGGATCCAGTGGGCGCGACAACTCGATGGCGCGGTCCAGGTCGTCCTTCCATCCGGGCTTTCCCACAGACATGCCGGCCACCCCGCGCATGGCGATGGCCAAGGTCAACGGCGAGCCGAAGAAGGTTCCGCCCTGATGCAGATCACCCGCGGCCAGGTCGATGACCCGCTGGGCAATCCGCGTGATCTCGGCGACTTCGGCGGTTTCCCACTTGGCCGCCAGTGCGCCGAACGACACCGCGACCGTCAGGGTGTCATCGCCGCTGCGTTCCAGCAGCCGCTCCAACTCCGAGGCGTGTGCCGAGGCGGCGCGGGGGCGGTTGTGGAAGGTCAGCGCCATCACATAGCCCGCCATTCCGGTGGCCAGCGATCGTTGGTCATCCTGTTCCCTGCACAGCCGACGCAGCTCGCCGAACTCGGCCTCGGCGTCGGCAACGCTGGCGCGCCAGGACATACCGCACAGCGCACCACTGGCATCGATGTGCATTCGCAGCCGGTCCGGGTCGCCGACCGGCAACCGCTGGGCCACCTCTGCGGCGCTGCGCCAGCTCGCGCGGGCGGCCGCGACATTGCGTCCCGTCAGCCACACCCCGGCCCGCATATGCCAGTCGTAGGCCGTCTTCAGATCACCGGCGGCCTCCAGATGGCCGGCGATCAGCGCGGCGTTGGCCTCGGGCGTTCCCGGCCCGTGCTGCTCGATGGTCGAGGCGAGCCGCCGATGCAGCCGGGCGCGTTCCGAGCGCAGTTGCGACTCGTAGGCGACCGTGCGGATCAACGGGTGCCGGAACCCGTATTCCGCGCCGGACGCCGTCACCTCGATCATCTCGGCAGTGATGAGTTCATCGATGCACACCGGCTCGACGAGGTCGTGTAGGCGGCTCTCGGTGAACCGGGCACCGATGACCGCCGCCGCGTTGAGCGCGTTCTTGGCCGCGTCGCCGAGCCGGTCGATGCGTGCCGCGATGGTCGAGTGCAGCGTGGCCGGCACTCCCGTCACCGTGGCGCCGTCGATGGCCACATAGCGGCCGGCACGACCTTGCAGCACGCCGCGTTCGGCGAGATCGCGCACGATCTCCTCGGCGAAGAAGGGGTTGCCCGCAGCATGCTCGGCGATCTCGTCCGCCACCGACGCCACCGACGGATCGGTCCCGAGCAGTTCGCCGATCAACACCGTGGATTGCGAGTCATTCAACGGCACAAGGGAGATCGCGTCGCGGACGGCCAGCCTGCCCCGGTATTCGGGACGGTAGGTGACCAGTGCCATCGACCGGCTGCCGTGCAGCAACGAAAGGAACTCGGCGATGGTGGACTCGCTGGCCTCGTCGATCCAGTGCGCGTCCTCCACGACGTAGACCGCGGGGTCCGGCCGGGCCGCCGACGCGGCGGTCAGCAGGGCGCCGAGCCTGCGCCGGCGC
This sequence comes from Mycobacterium sp. P4_H6, assembly GCF_056400845.1. Classification (NCBI taxonomy): domain Bacteria; kingdom Bacillati; phylum Actinomycetota; class Actinomycetes; order Mycobacteriales; family Mycobacteriaceae; genus Mycobacterium; species Mycobacterium sp. P4_H6. The sequence continues at coordinate 2,074 of NZ_JBFUKN010000025.1, forward strand.
GCGTCCGGATCGATGGCGGGAAGGTCGTTCTCGGATTCCCTGATGCCGAGCAGATCATCGAGCAGCAGCAGTTCGTCCGGGTCGGCGGCGGGCAGATGTTCGCGGACGCATGTGCGTGCCGCCTGCCCGTGCAGGCTGCCGACACCGGTGAGATTGCGGAACAGCCGGGCCGCCGCATGGAACGGCACCTGGCGGGCGTGCGCCTCGCAGAACGTGGAAACGACGCCGATTCCCTTGCCCTGCCCGACCCGGAGCACCTCGGTGACCAGCCTGCTCTTGCCGATCCCCGGCGGCCCGATCACCCCGACGATGCCACCTGCCCCATTGAGAGCGTTGTCCAGATGGCCTGCCAGCAAACGCACTTCGGCATCCCGGCCGACCAGACTCGACTCTCGGCGCCCGCGGCCCGCGCTCATCGCCGCGGATACCAGCCGCCTGGCGGGCACCGGGGCGTCGGCGTTCTTGATCCGCACCATCTCGACCGCGCCGAGCTCGACGACACCGTCCACCAGCCGGGCGGTCGAACCGCTGAGCATCACGCCGCCGGGCGGGGCCACCGCCTCCATCCGCTGCGCCATCCCGACGTGCGACCCGATGGCGGTGTAACTGCCGGGCAGGGAACCGATTTCACCGGTGATCACCTGGCCCGAGTTCAGTCCGACCCGTAGCTGCAGCCCCACCCCGTCGCGCCGGTGCACCTCGGCACCGAACTGGCGCACCTGCTGTTGCAGATCCAGTGCCGCCAGACAGGCGCGAAAAGCATGATCTTCCAGCGCAACCGGTGCGCCGAAGACCGCCATCACGCCGTCACCGGTGAAATCCACTGACCCGCCGTAGCGTTGGACGACCGCACTGGAACGCCTGAACAGTTCGCTCATCACCTCGCGCAGCCGCTCGGTGCCCAGCGCACCGGCCAGATCCATGGATCGCACGACGTCGGCGAACAGCACGGTGACCTGTTTGAACTCCGCGTGGTGCGCGGCGGGGGAAAGCGGCGGGGCGAGCGAGGCAACGGAAGATAACGCGGTGCCGCAGGCGTCGCAGAACCGGGCTCCCGCACGGGGTTCGGTGCCGCAGGTCGCGCATCCGGCCGGCATGTCAGCCGCCGGTCACCGGGATGCCGAGCAGCCGGTGCTCCAGCAGGTCGGCGCCGCGCCGCGCTCCGCCGGCCGCGGCGAATCCGGCCGCCACTCGACGGGCTCCGTCGGTCATGGTCATCGCTTCCAGGACCCTGGACCGTAGCCGTTTGGCATTGAGCCGTTTACCCGGCAATCGGGTGCCGCTGCCCGACACCTCGACCCGGCGGGCCACCTCGAACTGATCGCGGCCGTAGGGCACCACGCACACCGGCACTCCCCTGGCCAGCGCCTTCTGCGTCACGCCCATGCCGCCGTGGGTGATCGCGCACACCGCACGGTCCAGCAGGGGGCCATGCTCGGCGAAGCCCAGGACCGTCGCGTTGGCGGGAACCTCGATGCCACCCGGCACGCCACACGGGAACGTCACGACGACCTCGACCGGCTCATCGGCCAGCGCCGCCATCGCGATGACCGGCAGTGCGTCATCACGTTGGCGCTCCGAGGAATTCGTGACCACGACCAATGAACGTTCCCGGGCCGTCCCTGGCGGCGCGCCGAACTCGCACGGCCCGATCAACGCGACGCGTTCGCCCCAATCGGGACGGGGGTATTCGAGCGGCTCGGCGGTGGCCACGAGCATCAGCGGTGCGCGCCTGATGAAGTCGTCACCCGAACGGATGGGGCGGGTGCCCAGCGCACGGTGGATACGGCCCAGCGGTTCGATCATCGACCTGTCCAGCAGTCCGTTGATCGCCGCGCCCACCACCTCGTCGCGGACGCGCCCGAGCGGTCCCTGCCGCGGACGCAGCCCCAGCCCGAACGGCGGGACCGCCGGGGAGGACAGGTACGGCGGGTACGGCCAGAACGACGCCCACGGCAATCCCTGCGCCTCGGCGACCGCCGCTGCGCCCCAACAGTTCGCGTCGATGACGAGGGCATCCGGTGCGRCCGCCGCGATCGCCGAGCGCAGGTCGTCGACCTCCAGGGCGGCCCGCTCGGCGAACACCGCGAACCCCGTCTTGATCGCCTGCCAGCCGGTCCGTGCCATCCAGTCGGTCATGGCGACCGCCTCGATGCGGGGGTCGACCGGGGTGACGTCAAAGCCCGCGCCGCGCCCGACCGCCAGCCCGGCGGTATGGGTTTTCAACACGATCCGGTGGCCGCGGCGGTGCAGTTCGGACAGAAGCGCGGCGATGGGATACAGATTGCCTAGGGACGGCGAGGTATACGCCAGGATTGTAGACATCGTCGCACGTCAACACCCCACGCTCGGGAGCCGAGCCGGTGCATCGACTCACAGGTGGGAGTCTATTCCCACAACTGGCGGCCCACACGCGGACGATCGAACTACACCGGATCAGCTGATCTCGGCGACGAGCTTCCCGACCACCTCACGGACGTTGGCCGCCACCTCGGCGCTCTCCCGGGGATGCTTGTCATCGAGGGTCTTGGACGGGATCGACAGCTTCAGATCCTCGATGACCCGCGGGCCGGCGATACCGAAGGATTTGCGGGTCTCGTCGTGCGCCCACACACCGCCGAATCCGCCCAGTGCGGTGCCGATCACGGCCACCGGCTTGTCCTTGAGCGCACCGTTGCCCCACGGCCGGGACAGCCAGTCGATGGCGTTCTTGAGCACGCCGGGGATGGAGCCGTTGTATTCCGGGGTCACGACCAGCGCCGCCCCGGCCGCCGCGGCGGCGGCACGCAGTGCCTGCACGGGCTCGGCGACATCCTCGGTGTCGATGTCCTCGTTGTAATGCGGCAGCTCGCCGAGGCGGTCGAAGACCTGCAGCGTGACGCCTTCGGGAGCCGATTCGACGGCCAGTTCGGCGAGTTGCTTGTTGATCGAGGCGGCGCGCAGGCTCCCGACGAGCACCAGCACGTTGGTATCGGCGTTGTCCTGGTTTTGGGCCATGGTCATGTTCCCTTTCGTGGTCTGGGTGATCCTCGCACAGGATAACCGGACTACGGTCCGAATAATTCCGGCTGAGTTAAAGTGCAAGGGTGGGCGCACCCGACCGGCTGAATGCACTGCCGCTGAGCACCGCCGCACCGGCCGAACGCGGCGATGCGGCGCGCAACCGTGCGCTGCTGCTCGATGCCGCCCGCAAGCTTATCGCCGAACGCGGCGCCGATGCGGTCTCCATGGACGACGTGGCCGCCGCCGCAGGCGTCGGCAAGGGCACCCTGTTCCGCCGTTTCGGCAGCCGGTCGGGGTTGATGATCGTGCTGCTCGACGAGGACGAGGTGATCGAGCAGCAGGCGTTCATGTTCGGCCCTCCACCACTGGGCCCCGGCGCGCCGCCGCTGGAGCGTCTGCTGGCTTACGGGCGCAGCAGGCTGAGGTTCGTCCACGTCCACCACGCGCTGCTCTCCGATGCCGCACGTGACCCGCACACCCGCTTCAACGCGCCGTCGAACCTGCATCGCACCCACGTCCGGATGCTGCTCGAAAATGCTGGAACCACAGGCGATCTCGATGCGCAGGCCGACGCGCTCACGGCCCTGCTCGACGCCGACCGGGTGGCACACGAGCTGACCGACCGCGGCAAGACCCTCGACGAACTCGGCGACGCCTGGGAGACCGTGGCGCGCAAGCTCTGCGGCACGTGAGCGGCTGGATCCTGCATGTCGACCTGGACCAGTTCCTGGCCTCGGTCGAACTGCAGCGCCATCCCGAGCTGGTCGGCCTGCCCGTCATCGTGGGCGGCAGCGGGGACCGCACCGAGGCGCGCAAGGTCGTCACCTGCGCGTCCTATGAGGCGCGCGCATTCGGCGTGCACGCCGGGATGCCGCTGCGCGTCGCGGCCCGCAGATGCCCGGATGCCACCTTTCTGCCGTCGGATCCGCAGGCCTACGACGAGGCCTCCGAACGGGTGATGGGCCTGCTGCGCGACCTCGGCCACCCCCTGGAGGTGTGGGGCTGGGACGAGGCCTACCTGGGCGCCGACGTCGCCGATCCCGTCGAACTCGCCGACCGGATCCGCACCGTCGTCGCCGCGGAGACCGGGTTGTCCTGTTCGGTCGGCATCAGCGACAACAAGCAGCGCGCCAAGGTGGCCACCGGGTTCGGCAAACCCGCCGGGATCTTCGTGCTGACGGCGGACAACTGGATGGCGCTGATGGGCGACCGCCCCGTCGACGCACTCTGGGGAGTCGGTCCCAAGACCGCCAAAAAGCTTGCCGCGATGGATATCAGCACCGTTGCCGACCTCGCCGCGACCGATGCCACCACCCTGACCGAGGCCTTCGGCCCCAGCACCGGCCTTGGGATTCTGCTGCTCGCCAAGGGCGGCGGCGACACCGAGGTCAGCTCGCAGCCCTGGGTGCCGCGATCGCGCAGCCATGTGGTGACCTTCCCGCACGACCTCACCGATCGCGCCGAGATGGACCGCGCCGTCACCGATCTCGCCGCCCAGACGCTCACCGAGATCGTCGCCGAGGGCCGCACCGTGACCCGGGTGGCGGTGACGGTGCGCACCAGCACGTTCTTCACCCGGACCAAGATCCGCAAGCTGGCCGCGCCGGGGACCGACCCGGCCGCCATCACCGCCCAGGCCCTGTCCCTGCTCGACGACTTCGAATTGGACCGCCCCGTAAGGCTTCTGGGTGTCCGACTGGAACTGGAGATGCCGTGCTGAGCACCGTCGCCTTTCGCGGCTACCGGTCACTGCGTGACATCGTGCTTCCACTGGGCCCGCTGACGGTCATCACCGGCGCCAACGGCACCGGCAAGTCCTCGGTGTATCGCGCGCTGATGCTGCTCGCGGATTGTGGTCGGGGTGAGGTGATCGGCTCACTGGCCCGCGAGGGCGGGCTGCAGTCGGTGCTGTGGGCCGGCCCTGAACAGACGGCGGGCGCCCGTCGCACCGGCGCGACGGAAGGCACCACCCGCACTCGTCCGGTATCGCTCGAACTCGGTTTCGCCTCAGACGAATTCGGTTACCTCGTGGACCTGGGCCTGCCGCAGTACGCGGGGCCCCGCTCGATGTTCGGCCGCGATCCGGAGATCAAACGGGAGTCGGTGTTCGCGGGCCCACGGTTGCGCCCGTCCTCCGCCCTCGTCCGGCGCCAGGGCGACTATGCCGATGTGGCCGACGAAACCGGGCGCGGTTTCACCGAGTTGACCAAGGCACTGCCGGCCCATCGCAGCGTTCTGTCCGAATACGCGGGCGCACTCCCGGAGCTGGATGCGGTGCGTGATCGGCTGCGCGGCTGGCGTTTCTACGACGGATTCCGGGTCGACGCCGCGGCACCGGCACGCCAGCCCCGCGTGGGTACCCGCACCCCGGTGCTCTCCGATGACGGCGCCGACCTGGCCGCCGCGTTGCAGACCATCATCGAGGTGGGCCACGATGATCTGGCACGCGCCGTCGCCGACGCGTTCGACGGCGCCACCATCTCCGTCGCCGACAACGACGGACTCTTCGAGCTACAGCTGCGCCAGCGCGGTATGTTGCGTGCGCTGCGGCCCGCCGAGCTTTCCGATGGCACCCTGCGCTTCCTGCTCTGGGGCGCAGCACTGTTCAGTCCCCGGCCGCCGTCGCTGATGGTGCTCAACGAGCCCGAGACCTCACTGCATCCCGACCTGATCCCGCCACTGGCGGGAATGATCTGCAAGGCGGCCGCGAATACACAGGTGGTCGTGGTCACCCATTCCGGCGCCATGCAGGAACGGCTGGCCGCCGCTGATGCCCTGACGGTGGAGCTGATCAAGGAGTGGGGTGAAACCCGTGTCGAGGGACAGACGATGCTGACCGCGCCGCCCTGGGACTGGGGTAAGCGCTGAACACCTACCATCGACACCCATGAGCAAGCGCATCGTGGGCACCGTCGCCGTGGTCCTCGCATTGTCGGGCTGTGCACACACCTCCGAGCCGGCAGACACCTCCACGGTGGCCCCGGTGTCGACCACCACCACGACGAAAACCACCACGACCACGAGACCCGGGGCGCCGAGTGCTCCCGAGTTCGCGCCGGCGCCCGGCGGCGACCTGGCCCCGGCCTAGCGGCGGGATTTCGGGCGCAACGCCCGGGTGAACAGGACGTTCACCTGACGCATGGCCACGCTGTAGGGCCACCACGCGGCGCGCTTGAAGGCGTATAGCGCGCGGATATCCGGTGAGGTGTAGATCATGAACCGGTTGCGCCGCACCCCGGTGAGGATCTTCTCGGCGGCCTTCCCCGGGGAGACGGCGTGCCCGGCGAATCGTTCCACCCATTTGGCCACCCGAGGGTCCTCGCGGTCCACGCCGGCGATCTGAACCGTCTGCACCAGAGGAGTTTTCACCGCACCGGGCACCACCACAGACACCCCTATCCGGTGCCGTGCCAGATCGAAGCGCAGCACCTCGCTCAGGCCGCGCAGGCCGTACTTGCTGGCGCTGTAAGCGGCGTGCCAGGGCAGCGCGACGATGCCCGCCGCCGAGGACACGTTGACCAGGTGTCCCCCGCGCCCGGCGGCGACCATCGGCGGCAGGAACGTCTCGATGACGTGGATGGGCCCCATCAGGTTGACGTCGACCATCGACTTCCAGTGTTGATGGGTCAGTGTGGAGACGGTGCCCCACGCCGAGATCCCGGCGATGTTCATCACGATGTCCAGTGCGCCGTGGGCGGAGTGGATGTCGGCGCCGAACGCGGAGACGGCGTCGAAGTCGGAGATGTCCAGCGCCCGGTGGGCGGGTACCTGCGCGCCCAACGCCTGGGCATCGACCACGGTGGTGGCCAGGCCCTCGACATCGCGGTCGGTGAGATAGAGCTCGGCGCCCTGGCGCGCCAGATTCAGTGCGACCGCCCGGCCGATACCGCTCGCCGCGCCGGTGAGCAGAACACGTTTCCCCGCAAAGCTGTCCGCCTGACCCATGTTCTCGACACTACCGAGCGCCGATGCTGGTCGATCAGTCCTCCCAGGAAGCCGCGGTTCCCCACAGGGCGCTCAGCCAGAGCCGTTCCAGCACATCGATCGCCCGCTCGGGGTCGGTACCGCGCCCGACGAACGCCGCGTCATGCGACAGCGTCATCGCGGTGGTCGCGGTCAGCATGCGGACCAGGGCCGGGATGTCATCGGAGATCGGCCGGGTGCCCTTGCGGACCTCATCTTCGACGACCCCGACGATCTTGGCGATCACCAGATCCTCGAAATCGTTCATGATCGCGGCGATCTGCTTGTCGGTCGCCTGTGCCGCGGTGCAGGCCGCCATGATCGGGTCATTGGTGGCGAAGACGGCGGCCGCACTGCCGACCATCCGCTTGGCGAACGCGGCGGGCGATTCCTCCGGGTCACGCGGGGCGAAGTTGTGGGTCAGCACATCCAGTTCGGTGAGTGCGTCCTTGACGATGAAGGCCAGCACTTCGTATTTGGAATCGAAATAGAAGTAGAAGCCTGATCGAGCCACTCCGGCGCGTTCGCTGATCATGCTGACCGACAGGTCGGCGAACGGTTTGGTGCCCAGCAGTTCACGCACCGCCTTGACGATCGCATCGCGTTGGCGGTCCCCGCGACTGCGCCGCGTCTCGGATTCCGTTTCGGGGATGGCGCTCATGGCATTAAACCTTGGCACCGCGACCCGCCGAAACAAAACTTGACATGCGTCAAGTCTGGCATACAGGATGGGTTTCGAGAGTGAGATCCACCACATGGCCCCTGTCGGTGGGATGACCTTCTGAGGAGCTTGCCCGATGTCGACCGTCAGCACCCCGAGCTACCTGCTGGATCAGGCCAAACGACGATTCACTCCGACGGTGAACACGATCCCCGGCATGGGGGCCATCGAGAAGCGTTTGCTCAACCACGAGTGGAAGCAGCACATCCTGGCCGAACCGCCGGCCGGCAGCGGGCTCAAGGCCATCGCCGGAGATTCGGGCCTACCACTGGTCGGGCACATCATCGAGATGTTCCGCGAGGGTGCCGACTTCCCGTTGCACCTGTACAACACCCGCGGGCCCATCACCTTTGCCGATTCGCCGATCCTGCCCTCGATCGTCGCGCTCGGCCCGGACGCCACCCAGACCATCTTCTCCAACCGGAACAAGGACTACTCGCAGAAGGGCTGGCATCCGGTCATCGGCCCGTTCTTCAACCGCGGGCTGATGATGCTCGATTTCGAGGAACACATGTTCCACCGCCGCATCATGCAGGAGGCCTTCACCCGGACCCGGTTGAGCGGGTACGTCGAGCACATCGACCAGGTAGCCACCGCGGAGGTCGCGGCCTGGCCGACCAACGATGCCCGTTTCCTGTTCCACCCGGCCATGAAGGAACTGACCCTCGACATCGCCTCGGTGGTGTTCATGGGCCACGAGCACGGCGGGCACGACCACGAACTGGTCACCAAGGTCAACGACGCATTCGCCACCACCACCCGCTCGGGCGGCGCGATCCTGCGGTTCAGCGTGCCGCCGTTCAAATGGTGGCAGGGGCTGCGCGCCCGCAAGGTGCTGGAGGACTACTTCGTCGAGCGCATCAAGGAACGCCGCAACTCCGGTGGCACCGACATGCTGTCGGTGCTGTGCCACACCAGCGACGACGACGGCAACTCGTTCTCCGACGAGGACATCGTCAACCACATGATCTTCCTGATGATGGCCGCACACGACACTTCGACGTCGACGACGACCACCATCGCCTACCACCTGGCCGCCAATCCCGAGTGGCAGGAGCGTTGCCGCGACGAGTCCGACCGCCTCGGGGACGGCCCGCTCGACATCGAGGCGCTCGACAAGCTGGAGACCCTCGATCTGGTGATCAACGAGGCGCTGCGCCTGGTGACACCGCTGCCGTTCAACATGCGCCAGACCGTGCGCGACACCGATCTGCTCGGCTACTACGTGCCCGCCGGCACCAACGTGGTGACCTGGCCGGGTATGAACCACCGGCTGCCCGAGCTGTGGACCGACCCGGACACCTTCGATCCGGACCGCTTCGCCGAGCCGCGCAGTGAACACAAGAAGCACCGCTACGCCTTCGCACCGTTCGGCGGTGGCGCGCACAAGTGCATCGGCATGGTCTTCGGCCAGTTGGAGATCAAGACGATCGTGCACCGGATGCTGCGCAATTACCGGCTGGAACTGGTCAAGCCCGGTTACACCCCGCGATGGGACAACGGCGGGATGCCGGTGCCGATGGACGGTATGCCAATCATCTTGCGCCCCATCCGCTGAGCGCACACCGCGATCAAACTTGACATGCGTCAAGTTTGACGTACAGGATGTCTGCCAAGAGTGACATCGACCACAGGTCTGTCCGCACGAACCGTTTGAGGAGGCCCGCTAGTGCCGACCACCAGCAAGCCCGCCGTCAGTACTCCGGCCTATCTGCTCGATCAGGCCAAGCGCAAGCTCACCCCCACCCTGAACAACATGCCCGGCCTGGGGTCGGTCGAGAAGCGGCTGCGGCAGCACGATTTCAAGCAGTTCGTGCTGGCCGAGCCGCCCGCCGGCAGCGGGCTCAAGCCGGTGATGGGCGACTCTGGTGTGCCGATCCTGGGCCACATGATCGAGACGTTCCGGGCCGGGCCCGAGTATCTGCTCGAGGTGTACAAGAAGTTCGGCCCGGTGCACTACGCCTACTCCCCTGCGCTGCCCAGCGTGGCCGCGCTCGGGCCGGATGCCACCCAGGCGGTGTTCTCCAACCGCAACAAGGACTTCTCGCAGAAGGGCTGGGATCCGGTCATCGGGCCGTTCTTCAACCGCGGGCTGATGATGCTCGACTTCGATGAGCACATGTTCCACCGCCGGATCATGCAGGAGGCCTTCACCCGCAGCCGGCTCGCGGGCTACGTCGAGCACATCGACCGGGTGGCGTCGGCGGTCATCGCCCATGACTGGGTGGAAAACGATGCCCGCTTCCTCTTCTACCCGGCGGTCAAGGAGCTGACGCTGGACATCGCCTCAGTGGTGTTCATGGGCCATGAGCCCGGCAGCGACAAGGAATTGGTGACGAAGGTCAACGACGCGTTCACCATGACCACCCGCGCGGGCGGCGCCATCATCCGCACCGGCGTGCCGCCGTTCAAGTGGTGGCGGGGACTGCAGGCCCGCAAGGTGCTCGACAACTACTTCGAGGAGCGGGTGAAGGAGAAGCGCAACTCCGACGGCACCGACATGCTCACGGTGCTGTGCCACACCTCCGACGATGACGGCAACACGTTCACCGATCAGGACATCGTCAACCACATGATCTTCCTGATGATGGCGGCGCACGACACGTCCACCTCGACGCTGACCACCATGGTGTATCACCTGGCTGCCAACCCGGAATGGCAGGAACGCTGTCGCGAAGAGAGCGCACGACTCGGGGACGGGCCGCTCGACATCGAGGCGCTGGACAAGCTGGAGACCCTCGACCTGGTGATCAACGAGGCGCTGCGCATGGTGACCCCGTTGCCCTTCAACGTGCGGTCCACGGTGCGCGACACCGAACTGCTCGGCCACTTCATCCCGGCCAACACCAACGTGGTGACCTGGCCGTCGATCAACCATTACCTGCCCGAACTGTGGACCGACCCGGAGAAGTTCGACCCGGACCGGTTCGCCGAACCGCGCAACGAACACAAGCGGCATCGCTACGCGTTCGCTCCGTTCGGCGGCGGCGCGCACAAGTGCATCGGCATGGTCTTCGGACAGCTGGAGATCAAGACCGTCATGCACCGGTTGCTGCGCAAGTACCGGCTGGAGCCGCCCTACCCCGGCTACAAGGCGAAGCTGGACTACGCCGGGATGCCGGTGCCCATGGACGGCATGCCGGTCATCCTGCGCCCGCTCTGATGAGCACCGCCCCCGACCGCGGCGCCCGCCTTGCCGAGGCGGGCATCGTGTCCCTGGCAGCCATGCGGATCGGCATCGGCGCCCTGGCCTGGGTGCGACCGGATGCGGCCTCGTCGCTGTTCGGTTTCCCGCGCCCTGACGGTCAGGCGCGCTACCTGTGGCGGTTGTTCGGGGTGCGCGATGTGATGGTCGGGTTGGGCACGGTGGCCTCGACCGGCTCACGCCGCCGGGTGTGGGCGCGGGTCGGGCTGGCCTGCGATGTCGCCGACGGCACCGCCGGCGCGCTGGGCCGCGGTGAGGTCACACCGCTCAGTGCCGCAGCGATGGTCGGCGTGCCCGCGGCTGCCGTGGCGTTCGGCGCCTGGGCGCTGCGTTAGCTTTCTCTGCGCCTGTCAGCAAGCCGAGATCAACCGGTTCGCGCACGCGATGACGGCCCGCAGCGCCGACTGATTCGGGCATTCCGACCAGCCGATCGCCCATTCAGTGTCCGAACCGTCGGTGCCACGGATGAAGGTCGCGGTCTGCCCGCCGGCGCGCAGCTGATGGAAGTTGAGCATCTCGACGGCGATGCCGTGCTCATGGAGCATCGCGGTCAGCGCCCCGAGCGGGCCCGACGCGGTGGCCGATGACGTGATGGTGCGCTCGCCGATGGCAAGGGTGGCCTGATAGGTGTGTGCGTGACGCCCGTGGGTCCGATCGGCGCGCTCCCACCGGTCCAGGTGCAGGGGCCCGGCGCTGGAACCGAAGGTGTCCGCGACGTCATCCCAGGACATTTCGGAAGCCAGGTCACGCAGTCCGCGCGGCAGGGGTGCGTCGAAGAAGTCCGCGAAGCGGGGGCTCGCGATGGTGGTGGTGTGCGTGTTCATGTGCCGGTCTTCTCTGCTCAAAGGGAGCGACCGACGGGTAGTAGCTTCCGACCCACAGCGGGGGGTCGGTCTGGATCAGACCCCGCTGCGGGTGCTGGCTACTACGAGAAGGTGAATCACGTGGCCGAGGTTAGACCTGTCGGCGGGGTGCGCGCAACTTCTTTGTGGCGGCGGGTGGGAGCGCAGCGACCCGGCGAATCAGATAGGCAAAGATGGCCCGGTGACATGGGCCGAGATCGCGCTGCTGTTCGCCGCCGGTATCGGTGGCGGGCTGACCGGCAGCATCGCCGGGCTGGCCTCGGTGTCCACCTACCCGGCCCTGCTGATGGTCGGTCTGCCGCCGGTGACCGCCAACGTGACGAACACGGTCGCACTGGTGTTCAACGCCTTCGGCTCGGTGCGCGGCTCGCTGCCCGAACTGGTGGGTCAGGCTCCCACCCTCAGACGACTCGTCCCGGTGGGCGTGCTCGGCGGTCTCGCGGGTGCGGTGCTGCTGTTGTCCATTCCCTCGGAGGGTTTCGAGAACGCGGTGCCCATCCTGCTCGCGGTGGCCGCGGTGGCGATCGCGCTGCCCCGGGGCAAGGACACCGACGACGCACCGACGGCACGGCACCTCACCCTGCAGGCGATCGCCGTGGGCGTCATCGCGGTGTACGGCGGATTCTTCGGTGCCGCAGCGGGAGTGCTGCTGCTGGCGTTGTTCCTGCGCACCGGCGCGAAGACCCTCGCCGATGCCAACGCCACCAAGAACGTGGTGCTCGGATCCTCCAATGGTGCTGCGGCCGTGGTGTTCGCGATCGTCGCACCGGTGCACTGGCCGGCCGTGGCGGCGATGGGCATCGGTTGCCTCATCGGCTCCCGACTCGGCCCCATCGTGGTGCGGCACGCACCAGCCACCCCGCTGCGCATGCTGATCGCGGTCGCCGGTCTGGCGTTGGCGGTCAAGCTGGGCTTCGACACCTATCGGTGAGCGTCAGTTCTCGTAGCTCAGGCAGCTTTCGGCGCCGTTGATGACCCCCTCGCGGAACGCCCGCACCCGGTCGAAACCGGCGCCCTGGCGGTCGGCGTCGCCGTCGCCACGGAACACCAACAGCGCCTTGATGCCCTCGTCGAGATCACCCGGTGAGATCGACCAGGAACTGGTTTCGGCGCGGTTGTGCAGGATCACGCTGGCGGTGTAGCCGCCGGCCAGGCAGTCGGCGCGCAGGGTGGACGTCTTCTCATCGGACTCGTCGCCGAGGCGGCTCAGCGCGGCCAGTCCGTACTGGGTGGCCAGCAGCGTGGACACCGCGTAGTCGCCGCCCTGGCGGTACACCTCAGGCATCGTCTCGACATTGTCCCAGCCCACGTAATCGTCTGGGACGCAGTAGAACAGCGAGTAACCGTCGGTCGACTGATCGCCGCACATCGGCGGGTCGGCCGGATCGAAGGCCTCCAGGCCCGCGACCGGCGTCCAGGCCTGACCATTGGTCAGCTCCGGGTAGAGCTGCGTCCAGTAGTCCTCGAGGTCATAGGGCACTCCGTTGACGATCGAGTCATACGGCGCATTACCCTCGGATGCCGCATCCTCGATGTTGTTGAACGGCAGCGCCAGCACCATCGGCTCGTCGTCGCGGTACTCCTTGCACCGATCCAGGCCGTTGTCGAAGCCGTCCTGGAAGGCGCTGGTCCGGTCGAAGCCGCTACCGTGCGCGTCGGGGTCGGTCTTCGAGGTCCCCGGGTTGTCCCGCAGGTCGAGCACACCGGCCAGCGCCGTGTCGAGGCCGGCGCTGGTCACCTCGAAGACACCGTCGTCCTTGGCATGCCGGGCCCACGCACCGGCGAAGCAATCCGCCTGCAGTTCACGGGTGACGGTGCGGGCGGTGAAGTTCGAGCGGGCCTGAACGGCGTGGCCGAACTCGTGGGCCATCACCACCGGGATGACGAAATCGCCGAAGCGGGACTGCAAGTCGGGCAACAGGTACTTGGCATCCCACGCCACCACGTCCTCGGTCGAGCAGTAGAACGCGTTGCCGGAGACCTCTTCGGGATCGGTCGTGCACGGCGGGGCCGGGCTGCCGTCGTCGATGGCGTAGTAGCCGCCGGCGATCTGCTCGAAATCCTTGTCGTAGAGGGCCGGGAAGTTCTCGGCCCAGTACTGCTCCAGATCCGCGATCGCCTGGATCGCGATCTGGTTCACCGGAGTGGAGGCATCACCCTCGACGGTGATGCTGCTGGTGTCCGGCGCGGAGGCCTTCTTCTCCGATTGCGAGGGGATCTCCGGCTGCGGAGAACCGCACGCCGCGACCATCAGCGCGGCAGCCGTCGCGAACATGATCTTGATGTTCATGGGCAAACATTAACGGGTGTTTCGGCAAAATGGGCATTGGATGCGCACAATGCGATTTCGGCGCGCCCGCGACCGCTCAGCGGTCACCGGCGCGCCGAACCCGCAACGTCTACTTGGGGGCGAAACGCTGCCCGGCATCCAGGCGGATGCACTGACCGTTGAGCATCGGGTTCTCCACGATCGCGATGGCCAGCTTGGCGTACTCCTCGGGCTTGCCCAGGCGCTTGGGGAAGGCCGCATCCTTGGTCAGCACGGTGGCGAACTCGTCGGGGATGCCCTCGGTCAGGCCGGTGGCGAACAGGCTCGGTGCGATGGCCAGCGAGCGAATGCCCAGGCTGCCCAGGTCGCGGGCCATCGTCAGCGTGATCCCGGCGATCGCGGCCTTGGCGGCCGTGTAGGCGACCTGCCCGATCTGGCCTTCGAACGCGGCGATGGACGCGGTGTTGATGATGACGCCGCGCTCCTCGGCTTCCTCGTCGACGGGGTCGTTCTTACTCATGTGCCAGGCCGACAACCGGCTGATGTTGAAGGTGCCGATCAGGTTGAGATCGATGGTCTGGCGGAACGATTCGAGGCTGTGCGGGCCGTCCTTCTTGACGGTGCGCTCGCCGATGCCGCCGCCCGCGGTGGTCACCGCGATGTGCAGGCCGCCCAGGTCTTCGACAGTCTTGGCCAATACCTGCTCGGTGCCGTCGAAGTCGGTGACGTCCACCTCGTAGAACGATCCGCCGACCTGGTCGGCGACCTCCCTGCCCTTCGACTGGGGCCGGTCCAGGATCGCCACGCTGGCGCCACGCTTGGCCAGCGCCTCCACGGTGGCCCGCCCGAAGCCGGATGCCCCGCCGACAACCACGGCCCTCTTACCCGAAATCTCCATCTGGCTCCCTTTCCATAAAGCGGTCAGAATGTAACGCTACGTTCCGACGTCACAGTACGGTAAGCCTTTCGGGAACTTCGCTGGGCTAGCGTGGTCAGCGTGACTTCCCCCTCCCCCGGCACCCGCATTCTCAGCGGAATCGCGGCCGCCGCGGTGACCCTCGGCGTCAGCGCACTGGTGGCAGTCCCGCTCGGCTCCTCCGCCGACGCCCGCAACGCCATCGGGTCCACCGTCATCGACCTGACCCCTGGTCCGGTCAAGGAGTGGGCGATCCAGACCTTCGGCACCTCCGACAAGCTGTTCCTGGCGGTGGCGGTGCTGCTGGCCATCGCCGTGCTGGCCGCGATCGCCGGGTTGGCCGAGCGGCGCCGGGTCCCGATCGGCAGCGTCATGTTCGCCGCCGCCGCGACGGCCGGCTGTGTGGCGGTGCTGACCCGCCCCGGATCCACTCCGGTCGACGTGATCCCGACCGCGGTCGGCGGTGTGGCCGGCATCCTGGTCCTGCGTTTCCTGACCTCCGGGCGGTTGAGCGACGGGACCGCCCACGAATCCGCCGAAGCAGACCCCGGCCGCCGGTTGTCGCTGGCCGCGCTCGGCCTGCTCGGTCTCGGCGTACTCGGCGGGGCGGTCGGCTCGGTGTGGTCGCGGCGGGTGCATTCGGTGGCCGATGACCGCGAGGCGTTCACCCCACCGAAGATCGCCAAGCCCGCGCCGCCGCTGCCGCCCGGTGTTCAGCCCGCCGGCGTCGACCTGAGCACATTCGTCACCGACAACGCCGAGTTCTACCGCATCGACACCGCATTGAGCGTGCCGCAACTGTCGCGTGAGGGCTGGAAACTGCGCATCCACGGCATGGTCGACAACGAAAAGACCTTCACCTTCGCCGATCTCGAACAGTTCGAACTGATCGAGCAGATGGTGACGCTGGCCTGTGTGTCCAATCCGGTCGGCGGTGATCTCGTCGGCAACGCGGTCTGGGGCGGGTACCGCGTGCGGGATCTGCTGGCGGCGGCCGGGGTCTCCCCCGACGCCGATATGGTGCTCTCGAAATCCAGCGACGGGTTCACCGCGGGCACCCCGACCGAGGCCATGACCGACGATCGGGATTCGCTGCTGGCCATCACGATGAACGGTCAGCCGCTGCCGATCGAACACGGCTACCCTGCCCGCCTGGTGGTGCCGGGCCTGTACGGCTACGTCTCGGCCACCAAGTGGGTGGTCGATCTGGAGTTGACGAGATTCGATCGCGCCGAAGGTTATTGGACACCGCTGGGCTGGTCCGAGCGTGGTCCGATCAAGACGCAGTCCCGTGTCGAGGTGCCGCGCAGTGGGCAGGACGTCCCGGCCGGGCCGGTCCGGTTCGGCGGGGTCGCGTGGGCCCAGCCGCGCGGTGTGCGTGCGGTCGAGGTCCGCATCGACGAGGGCCCCTGGCAGCAGGCCACTCTCGGGGCGGCGTACTCGGATGACACCTGGCGGCTGTGGAGTTTCGACTGGCAGGCCGATCAGACCGGGCCGCATCTGATCGCGGTACGGGCCACCGACAACACCGGCTATGTGCAGACCGAGGAGATGGCCGACGTCGTCCCCGACGGCGCCACCGGCTGGCACACCGTCAGCTTCTCGGTGGTCTGACTCCCTGCTCCAGCTTCGACGCGAAAACCGCTGCCTGCGTTCGGCGTTGCATGCCCAGCTTCGCCAATAGCCGGGACACGTAGTTCTTCACCGTCTTCTCGGCGAGGAACATGCGCGCGGCGATCTGGCGGTTGGTCAGGCCCTCCGAGAGTAGATGCAGCAGTGTGCGTTCCTGCTCGGTGAGCCCGGTCAGCGGGTCATCGCGTTCGGCCGCGCCGCGCAGGTTGGCCATCAACGCCGCGGCGGCCCGG
Source organism: Mycobacterium sp. P4_H6 (assembly GCF_056400845.1). Lineage (NCBI taxonomy): Bacteria > Bacillati > Actinomycetota > Actinomycetes > Mycobacteriales > Mycobacteriaceae > Mycobacterium > Mycobacterium sp. P4_H6. Next base: position 18,879 of record NZ_JBFUKN010000025.1, read on the forward strand.
TTGTCCAGCAGCGACCGCCCCGCACCGACATCCTTGATGGCCCTTGCCAATTCGAGTCCCTTGATGTCCTTGATGACATACCCGCTGGCGCCTGCCAGGATCGCATCCAGCATGGCCTCGTCGGAGGTGAACGATGTCAGCATCAGGCACCGCAGTTCCGGCAGGTCCGAGAGCAGGTCACGGCACAGCTCGATGCCGTTGCCGTCGGGCAACCGCACGTCGAGTACCGCCACATCCGGGCGGGCGGCGGGCACGCGGGCCAGCGCCTCGGCGACCGTGCCCGCTTCGCCGACGACCTCCAGGTCGGGATCGGATCCGAGCAGGTCGATGAGACCGCGGCGGACGACCTCGTGATCGTCGACCAGGAACACCTTCACCACCGGCATGACTCCATCATGGCCGGTACCGCGGCGCAGCGGCCTCGCGGAACTCCCGCCCGGTCATCCGGTCGGTCCGGATCCGGATGAAATGATCCCGTCGGCCCTGCGCCCAGGGCTCGATGAAGGTGCCGGCGACATCCACCAGATCGTCGACCCCGGTGATGGGTTCGGCGTGCCCGACCACCGTCACGCTCCAACCGTTGCGCAGGTCAGGGTCCAGCACGTCGGCTTCGAAGGCGACCACCTGGTGGGCGGTGGCCGCGTGCAGCTTGGGCCCGCCGGCCACCCGGATCACCACATCGTCGCGCCATACCCGGAAGTTGACGGGCTGGATCGCGGGCAACGCGTCCTCGGTGAACACCAGCCTGCCGACCCGCACCTGCACCAGCCGATCCAGGCACTGCCTGCGGTTGAGAACGTCGAGCTGCGTTCCGTGCGTCGTGACAGCGGACATCGTGGCCACCTCCCTGGGGCGGCGTGCATGTGTCGCCGCGTCGACCTCCAGTGTCGGGGACAACGGGGGTGCGCGACAGGGCCAAAGGTCCTCAGTTCGGCGGAACGTCCAGGTGAACGTGTTGCGTGCCAACCGTTTCGGCAGCCGCTCCGCTGCCGGGCACGCTGCGGACTTCTTCGGCGCCGACCTCGGGAAGTGTCGCGCAGACCGCGGCGACGGCGTGGGCGTACGGCGAACCGGCGTCGCTGAGTGCCCGTTGTAGCGCCGCGATCGGCACCCGGTGCTCGACCAACAGCTGCCGGCCCCCCTCCGGGTCGACATGCGCGGCGAACTCCAGCACCGCCGCGAGATGGTCGGGCATGACGCCGGCGGGCGGCGGCACCCCGCCCGCACGATAGGCATCCACGAACGCTTGCCGATGCACGGCCCGTTCGCGGTTGTCGTCGGAGATCCAGTGCGTGAGCAGCAGGCTGCAATGCTTGCGCCGGCCGAACGTATGCGTGTGATCGAGAACTGCTGCCCCGGTGTCGAGGTTCCGCAGTGCGGCGGTGGTCCGGCCCAGCAGTATCGCGAACCCGGCATCGAGGTGTCCGAGCATTTCCTCGACCGTCGCCAGCCGGGCCGGGAACCGCTCGTCGGGCCGTTTCAGCAGCAGCGCGCTGCCCTGCCACACCGTCCGGTGTTGCAGCACGACGGAAGGTCGGCCGTGCTCACGGCCTCGCTTCATGAACGGCGCTCCCGGATGGCGGGCCGATTCCACGGTGTCACACCTCTAAGGGAACCACTGAACTGCCTGCTGAGCACGTTTTCCCTCGTTTTGTGTCGGAGCGCGGTGGCAGGCTGGACCGATGCTGCTCGCCGAGATCGCGACCACCTCGACGGAGGTGGGTTCCCTGTCGTCGCGCCTGGCCAAGGTCAACCGGGTCGCGGCGGTACTGTCCGCGGCCGGCACCCCCGCCGACATCGGTGTGGTGGTGGCGTGGCTGTCCGGGGAGCTGCCGCAGCGTCAGATCGGCGTCGGCTGGGCCTCGCTGCGCACCCTGCCGGACCCGGCCGCCACCGCCACCCTCACCGTGGACGGGGTCGATGCGACGTTCTCGGCGCTCAAGGGGCTGGCCGGGCCCGGTTCGCAGGCCCGTCGCGCGGAGCATCTCGGCGCGCTGTTCGGCGCCGCCACCGCTGATGAGCAGCAGTTCCTACGGCGGCTGCTGGCCGGCGAGTTACGCCAGGGGGCGCTGGCCGGGGTCATGGTCGACGCCGTCGCCAAGGCCGCCGCGGTACCGGTGGCTGCGGTGCGGCGAGCGGCCATGCTGGCCGGGGATCTGCCGGTCGTCGCGGCCGCCGCCCTCAGCGGTGGGGAGCCGGCGCTGGGTCAGTTCACCCTTCAGGTCGGCCGCCCGATCGGACCGATGCTGGCCCAGACCGCGACCTCGGTCGGGGACGCGCTCGACAAACTCGGCGGCACAGCGCTGTTCGAATCCAAGCTCGACGGTGCCCGGGTGCAGGTCCATCGCGCCGGCGATACCGTCTCGATCTACACCCGCAGCCTCGACGATGTGACCGCACGCCTGCCCGAGGTCGTCGCGGCCACGCTGGCGCTCCCGGTCACCGATCTCATCGCCGACGCGGAGGCCATCGCGCTGCGCCCCGATGGACGGCCGCACCGCTTCCAGGTCACCGCGTCCCGGTTCGGTACCCGCTCCGTTGAGCTGGGCCGCGAGCCTCTGTCGGTGTTCTTCTTCGACCTGCTGCACCGCGACGGCACGGACCTGCTGGACCTGCCGATGACCGAACGCCTCGCCGCGCTGGACGAAGTGGTGCCCGAGAAGCAGCGGATGCAGCGCCTGCACACCTCAGACCCTGCTGCCGCGCAACAATTTCTGGATTCGACGCTCGCCGCGGGCCACGAGGGTGTGATGGCCAAGGACCCGGCCGCCGCCTACGCCGCGGGCCGGCGCGGCGCGGCCTGGCTGAAGGTCAAACCGGTGCACACCCTGGATCTGGTGGTGCTGGCCGTGGAGTGGGGTTCCGGGCGGCGCACCGGCACGCTGTCGAACATCCACCTCGGCGCCCGCGACCCGCAGTCCGGGGGCTTTGTCATGTTGGGCAAGACGTTCAAGGGCATGACCGACGAGATGCTGGCCTGGCAGACCCGGCGGTTCACCGAGCTCGCCGACGGGCCTACCGACGGCTATGTCGTGAAGGTGCGGCCCGAGCAGGTCGTGGAGATCGCCTACGACGGTGTGCAGGGGTCGACCCGGTATCCGGGCGGGATGGCACTGCGGTTCGCCCGGGTGCTGCGCTACCGCGACGACAAGAACGCCGCCCAGGCCGACACGGTCGACACCGTCCGTGAACACTACGAACGCAACGGATGACCGGAAAGTCCCGTTGCGGCCTATCTCCGGTGCAAGGATCAACGCATGGCTTCACCACGCGCACCGGAGCGCCTCGAAGAACATGACGGCGACATCACCTACATCCGCACCGACAAGGATCTGCCGCCGGTAGCGATCGTCGACCGGTCTCCCATCACCGCCAAGCACCGCATCATCTTCGGATTGGTGGCGGTGCTGGGCGCCGTCGCATGGGCGATCATCGCGTTCTTCCGCGGCGAGACCATCAACGCGGTGTGGTTCGTCATCGCCGCGATCTGCACCTACGTCATCGGCTTCCGGTTCTACGCCCGGTTGATCGAGATGAAGATCGTCAAGCCGCGCGATGAGGTCGCCACCCCGGCAGAGGTGTTCGAGAACGGCACCGACTACATGCCGACGGACCGACGGGTGCTGTTCGGGCACCACTTCGCCGCCATCGCCGGAGCCGGACCGCTGGTCGGCCCGGTGCTGGCGATGCAGATGGGCTATCTGCCCGGCACCATCTGGATCATCATCGGCGCGCTGGTCGCCGGCTGCGTCCAGGACTATCTGGTGCTGTCGATCTCGGTGCGCAGGCGCGGACGGTCACTGGGCCAGATGGCCAAGGACGAACTCGGCGTGGTGGGCGGCGCCGCGGCCATCGTCGGCGTGCTGGTCATCATGGTGATCCTGCTCGCGGTGCTGGCGCTGGTCGTGGTGAACGCCCTCGCCGAGAGCCCGTGGGGCGTGTTCTCCATCGCCATGACCATCCCGATCGCCATCTTCATGGGCCTGTATCTGCGCTTCCTGCGGCCCGGCCGGGTCTCGGAGGTGTCGCTGATCGGTGTGGTGCTGCTGTTGCTCGCCGTCGTCTCCGGCGGCTGGGTGGCCGAAACCCAATGGGGCACCGACTGGTTCACGCTGTCGAAGGTGGCGTTGTCGTGGTGCATCATCATCTACGGCCTGGCCGCCTCGGTGCTGCCGGTGTGGCTGCTGCTGGCTCCGCGCGACTATCTGTCGACGTTCATGAAGGTCGGCACCATCGCACTGCTGGCGGTCGGCATCCTGGTGGCCCGGCCGATCATGGAGGCGCCGGCGATCTCGTCGTTCGCCACCAGCGGCACCGGCCCCGTCTTCGCCGGCTCCCTGTTCCCGTTCCTGTTCATCACCATCGCCTGCGGCGCGCTGTCGGGTTTCCATTCGCTGATCTCCTCGGGCACCACGCCCAAGCTGCTGGAGAAGGAAAGCCAGATGCGCCTCATCGGCTACGGCGGCATGCTCACCGAGTCGTTCGTCGCGATCATGGCGCTGATCACCGCAGCCATCCTCAACCAGCACCTCTACTTCGTGATGAACGCGCCTGCCGCGTCGACCGGGACGACCGCGCAGACCGCCGCCGACTACGTCAACGGGCTGGGACTGTCCGGGCCCGATATCACCGCCGACGAGATCACCGGCGCGGCAGCCGGTGTCGGCGAGGAGTCGATCGTCTCCCGCACCGGCGGTGCCCCGACCCTGGCCTTCGGCATGTCCGAGGTGCTGCACCAGGTGTTCGGCGGGGAGAGCCTCAAAGCGTTCTGGTATCACTTCGCGATCATGTTCGAGGCGCTGTTCATCCTCACCACCGTCGACGCGGGCACCCGGGTGGCGCGCTTCATGCTCTCCGATGCCCTGGGCAACCTCGGCGGTCCGCTGAAGAAGCTGCAGAATCCGAGCTGGCGGGTCGGCGCCTGGATCTGCAGTCTGGTCGTGGTGCTCGCCTGGGGCAGCATCCTGCTGATGGGCGTGACCGACCCGCTGGGCGGCATCAACACGCTCTTCCCGCTGTTCGGTATCGCCAACCAGCTGTTGGCGGCCATCGCCCTGACGGTCGTCACCGTGGTGATCATCAAACGCGGCCTGCTGAAATGGGCCTGGATACCCGGGGTTCCGCTGCTGTGGGATCTCGTGGTGACGATGACGGCGTCATGGCAGAAGATCTTCTCCGGCGACCCAAAGGTCGGTTACTGGACTCAGCACTTCCAGTACCGCAACGCCAAGGATGCGGGCCAGGCGACGTTCGGCGCCGCGAAGAATCCCGATCAGATCGACGCCGTAATCCGGAACACCTTCATACAGGGCACACTGTCGATCGTGTTCGCGGTCCTGGTGATCATCGTGGTCGCCGCGGGTGTCATCATGGCGCTCAAGGCGATCCGCGGCACGGGCCGGCCGCTGACCGAGGACGAACCGGTGCCCTCGCGCATCTTCGCGCCCTCCGGGATGATCCCCACCGCTGCCGAGAAGGAGGTGCAAAAGCAATGGGACGCGCTACCGAAATCGCACGCCAGATCGGTTGGTACTGGTCATCATTGATGGGCGACAACCACTACCGGCGCTACGTCGAGCACCTCGATCGTGTGCACCCCGGTGCGCCGGTGCCCACCGAACGGGAGTACTGGCGGATGCGCCACGCGGCGACCGAGGCCAACCCGCAGTCGCGCTGCTGCTAGCTCACCCGGTACCGGATCGGCAGGTGCTTGAGCCCGCCGACGAACGTGGTCGCGACGTGCGCCGGGGTGCCGGTCAACTCGACCGACTCCAGCCGCGGTAGCAGCGCGGAGAAGAAGCTGTTCACCTCGAGGCGGGCCAGGGCCGCACCCAGACAGAAGTGCACGCCGTACCCGAAGGCAATGTGCTTGTTGGGATCCCGGCCGATGTCGAACCGGAAGGGCTCACCGAAGACGTCTTCGTCACGGTTGGCCGATACGTAGGACAGCAGCACCGAGTCTCCCGCCGCGATGCGCGCCCCGCGGATCTCATAGTCGCGCTGGGCCGTTCGCATGAACTCTTTGACGGGGGTGGTCCACCGGATCATCTCCTCGACGGCCAGCGGCATCAGGGCGGGATTCTGGCGCAGCCGGGCCAGTTGATCCGGGTGCTCGATCAGCGCATGCATGCCGCCGGAGATGYTGGCGCTCGACGTATCGTGGCCGGCCGCAGCGAGAATCGCGTAGTAGGACACGGTGGCGATGTCATCGAGCGGTTCGCCGTTGATGGTTGCGTTCGCGATGGTCGAGGCCAGATCATCGGTGGGGTTCGCCCGCCGGGATGCGGTGAGCTCGGTGAAGTACTGGAACATCTCGAGCAGCGCCAGCCCCCGCTCCTCCATGCTCTGGCCGCGCTGGAATTCTTCGTCGTCATTGCCGAACAACTCCTGCGTCCAGCGCAACAGTGACGCGAAGTCCGCTTCCGGCACGCCCAGCAGGGTCATGATCATGTACAGCGGGTAGTTGACCGCCACCTGCTGCACGAAATCGCACTCCGGACCTTCGGCCGCCATCGTGTCGACGAACTGTACGGCCAACTCGTCGGCGCGTTCCTTCAGAGCGCGCATCGCCTTGGGCCGGAACCAGTTCGCCCCGATGGCGCGGAAATCCCGGTGCTGCGGGTCGTCCATGTGGATCAACGTCTTGATACCGATGGCGGCCTGCTGTTCATCGGCTTCCCTGGTGACCAGCACGGGCCGCGGCGAGTTGGTGAAGATGTCGTTGGCGCGCTCGATCTCCATGATGTCGGCGTGCTTGGTGACGGCCCAGAACGGCGCGTAGCCGGGCACATCCACCCACGACACCGGCGCGTGGGCGCGCAGATGCGTCAGCGCGCCGTGCAGTCCGGCCTCATCGGTATAGGCCTTCGGATCCGCGAGTACCTTCGCTGCGTCGTCCATGGTCGGAATGCTCACCGGTCTGCTCCTCGTTGTTCCGTGCTCACGACGCCGAGTGCGTCCTGCGCCCGCTGCTCATATCCCGACCGCGCGGTGGTGTCGAATTCCAGGAACACCTTGTCGGTGCCGAAGCGCCGGCCCACCCAGCGCCGGCCGCGCGGGCCGAGCAGCCCGATCGGGCCCAGCACGAACCGGATGCCACCGGGCACGGTGACATGGGTCTTCGGCTTGTCGAGCGCCCTGACGATCGCTGCCGCGATCGCCGCGGGTTCGACGGGCTTGTTGGTCCTGGTCTGCGCGGTGCCCGCGATCAGCTCGGTGCGGGTGAACGGCGGCATCACCACGCTGACCTGGATGCCCCGCGCGGCGAACTCGTCGGCCATCGCGCTCGACAGGCTGATCACCGCGGATTTCGTTCCGGCATAGACGGTCTGGCCCGGCACCGGCATCAGACCGGCCAGCGACGCGACGTTGATAATGTGGCCGCCTCCGCGTTCGATCATCTCGGGAAGCACCAGTTGGCAACCGGTGACCACGCCGTAGAAGTTGACCTCGATCGCCGATCTCAACGCCTGCTCGCCCTGATCGAGAAAACCGCCGATGGGCATCACACCGGCGTTGTTGATCAGCACGTCGATGGGACCCCCACCGCGCGCCTTGTCCAGGAAGACCGCGAACGAGTCCCGGTCGGTGACATCGAGCGGATATCCCTCGACACCGCCGCCCAGGGACTGCACCGCGCTCTCCAGCACGGCGACATCACGATCCCCGATCACCACCCGGGCGCCGCGATCGCGCAGTGCGCGCGCTGTCGCAAACCCGATACCACGGGCCGCACCCGTGATGACGACAACCTTGCCGTCGATTCTGTCGGTCATGATTGGTCCTCTGCCAATGACTTTCGAACATCACCGAGCACCGTCGCGATCGCGTTCTCCGACATTCCCGCCGGAAATCCGGGCAGCACCCGGTCGATCGCACCCGCACAGCGCCGCACCAGGGCGTCGGCGACATCGGGCAATTCGGCGACGACGGCGAACGCGGCCAGCACGTCGTCATCGACCAGCGTCGCCATGGTGTCCCACTGCCCCAGCCGCGACAGCCGGTGCAACTCGGTGTGCAGATCGCCCCAGCCGTGCAGCTCGAGCACCTTGCGGTAGGCCGGCGTCGAACCGTAGAAGGCCAACTGCTTTCGGTGCGCGGCCGCCGAGGCCTCGAACTGCTCGGCGTTCTCACCGGTCACCACGAACACCGGGCAGGACAGCTCGAAGGTCTCCCGGGACCGGCCCGCGGCGTCGAGTCCGGACTGCAGGGCAGGCGCGGTCACCTCGTCGAGGTAGCGGCGGGTGGTGAAGGCATGCGCGATGAGGCCGTCGGCGACCTCACCCGCGGTCCGTGTCATCAGATCACCGACCGCGGCGATGAATATCGTCGGCACCCCGTGCGGTTGCGGCTCGGGAGTGAACATCGGCGTCATCAATTTGTGCGTGTAGAACTCGCCCTCGAAGCTCAGCCGTGAACCGTCCTGCCACGTCGCCCAGATGGCGTGTACCGCAGCGACGAACTCCCGCATCCGGCGTGCCGGATGACTCCACGGCATTCCGTAGCGCTTCTCGATGTGYGCCTGCACCTGGGTACCGAGACCGAGGATGAACCGCCCTTGGGAGTAGGTGTTCAGATCCCAGCCGAGGTTGGCGATCAGCATCGGGTTACGCGCGAACGCCACCGCGATGCTGGTGCCCAGCTGCAGCCGGGAGGTGTGTTCGGCGGCCAGCAGCAGCGGCAGGAACGGGTCATGGGCGAGCTCGCCGGTCCAGCAGCCGTCGTAGCCCTGCAGTTCGATCTCCCGGGCTCGCGCGGGAACAACGGTGAGGTCGCTCGGGATACCGCGATCGATGCTCAGCCGGGCGACATTACCCATGCCGGGGACGCTACAGTAAGCAATTCAGTATGGTCAATCAGTATGGTCACAGGGATAACGACGGTTACCGAGAACAGGACCGGTGTATGACGAACGCTTCCGACTGGCAGGACACGCTCGACGACCTCGACCGCCGTCGTCAGCACAGCCTGGCGATGGGCGGCGAAGAGCGCGTCGCCAAGCATCACGCCAAGGGCAAGCTGGACGTGCGAGCCCGTATCGACCGACTGTTGGACGCAGGCACTTTCCGTGAATTCGGCACCTTCGCCGGCGGTGAGATCGCCGCCGACGGCATCGTCACCGGATCCGGCCTGATCAACGGCGCACCGGTGATGGTGGGCGCCGAGGACTTCACCACCCTGGCCGGCAGCATCGGCTCCACCGGCAACGCCAAGCGCTACCGGCTGGCCGAACTCGCAGTGCGCGACAAGATCCCGTTGGTGATGCTGCTCGAGGGCGCCGGGTTCCGCCCCACCGGCGCGCACTACGGCCGCACCCCCACCGACCTCATCGCCCAGGCGCAGTGCTCGGGCCGGGTGCCGACGGTCGCCGCGGTGCTGGGCCCGTCGGCCGGACACGGCGCCCTGGTCGCCCCGGTCAGCGACTTCCGCATCATGAGCAGTCAGGGCGCCATCTTCACCGCCGGGCCTCCGGTGGTGAAGGAGTCCACCGGAGAGGACATCACCAAGGAGGACCTCGGCGGGCCGGCGGTCGCGCTGCACAGCGGGGTGATCCACAACCACGCCGACACCGATGAAGCCGTCATCGACGATATCCGCCGCTACCTGGCCTACTTCCCGTCCAGCGCCTGGTCCTATCCCGACCAACTGCCCTATGACGAAGACGCCGAACCGCGGCCCACCCCGGAACTGCTCGACATCATCTCGCGCGACAACCGCCGCGTGTACAACATGCGCTCGGTGCTCGACATCCTGTTCGACAACACCGACTGGTTCGAAGTCCAGCCACAGTTCGGCAAGGCCATCATCTGCGCGCTCGCCCACCTGGGCGGGCACCCGGTCGCCGTGGTCGCCAATCAGCCCAATGTGCTGGCCGGCTCGATCGACGCCGACGCCGCCGACAAGGCAGCGCATTTCATCATGGTGGCCGACTCCTTCCACCTGCCCATCGTGTTCCTCGCCGACAACCCCGGCATGCTGCCGGGTAGCCGCTCGGAGCGGACCGGCGTGCTGCGCGCGGGTGCCCGGATGTTCGCGGCGCAGACGGCAGCGACGACGCTCAAGCTCCATGTGACGTTGCGCAAGGCCTACGGGTTCGGCTCGATGGTGATGTCGCTGTTGGGATTCGACAGTCAGGAGGCGACGTTCGCCTTCCCGGGGGCCACCATGGGCGCGATGAGCGCGGCGGCGTTGTCGAAGGCCTCACACGCCGAGGCGGATCTGTCCGCGCAGCTGCGCGATGCCGAACTGTCCGCGTCCTTCCGGTCCGCGGACCATCTCGGTTTCGACGAGCTGATCGACCCGCGCGAGACCCGCGATCAGCTGCTCGACGCGTTGCGCCGGGGACTGCGCGCCCGTCAGGCCGCCGCCGAACCGGTGCAGCGCACGGTGATCCTCCCCTAGCCCCTGCGATTTGTGGTGTTTTCGTCGGAACCAATCCGACGAAAACTCCACAAGTCACCGCGTGAGTGCGTGTGCGATCTGCGCGATGACGCGATCGGGGTACTCGGTGAGGTCCAGCCAGGTGAATCGCAGCACCTGGAAGCCGGCCAGAATAAGGGCATTCTGACGCACCCGGTCGTGATTGAAAACGGCTGCGTCACTGTGGAATGCCCAGCCATCGACTTCCAGGATCAGCTTCGCGTCGGGAAACGCGTAGTCGACTGTGTACCCGGCCACCCGGTGATTGGCCTTCCACCCGGTGATCCCGGCCTGGCGAAGGAGCGTCGCGAGCAGGCGTTCGGCCGCGGATCGGGTTCCGTCCTCGGCAGCCCTCAGCAGGCGTCGCGCGGCCGGTGAACCGTGGCGGCCTGTGTTGTTGAGGTGGGCCTTCCACAGCGCGGGTAGTTCGACATGCCGTTGCAGGGCGGAGTCCATCAGTTTGGCACCCCCACCGCGACGAACGGCGGCTTCGACGACCGTCAGTGGCAGCGCCGTCACGCGCAAGTCGTCCCGTTCGATCACCTCGGCCGGATCGAGATCGCGACGACGCAACCTGGTCCCGGGCTGGAGACGCAGCCGGCAGTCCCGCGGCACGGTCACTTCGACGATCTCGGGCGCGAACTGTGTGAGGCGCTGCCACCAGGCCCCGGTCAGGCCGCTGGCGACGGCTCGGTGACCGTAAGCCCACACCCCGGCACGAATTCGTGCCCGTTCGGTGAATTCGCGGTCATCCGCAAAGTACACACCACGAGCGCATTGCCGCCAGGCGCCGGTGCGCACCCGGTAGTGCACGTCGTCCCGTCCGAGCCCGACGTCCTGTGCCTGGGCAAGCGTGATGACGCCGTCATGGTCGCGCAGTAGGTCAGCCAGCACACTGATTTGGACGCAGCATCCGGTCGATCGGTTCCCCACATCGCGGTTTGTGGAGTGCTCGTCGGAATGGTTCCGACGAAAACTCCACAAATCACTGTCGGTAGGCCCTCACGATCGGTTCGAGCTCGTCCGGGGTCGCGCCGTGCATGATGACCGCGTCCGCGCCGTAGTCGAACTCCTTGCGGATCCGGTCCACACACTGCTGCGCCGTACCGGTCGCCGACGGTTCCAGCCACTCGTCGGGAATCAGGGTGGCGATGTGCTCGATCTGTTCGGCTGTGCCCTTGTGGTCGATTCCGCCGCCGATGGACTGCACCACGGGGTCGTCGCGGAAGCGTTGCAGCACTGCGGGATCCCAGCCGTTCGTGTTGACCAGCAAATCGCCGTAACCCTGCAGGTAGGTGGCGAGCCGCGCCACGGTCTTCTTCAGCCGCAGTTCCTCGGGCAGGTGATCGCCGACGGTGGCGAAACAGGACCACACCCGTACGTCGTCGGGATTGCGGCCGGCCTGCTCGGCGGCGTCCTTGACCGTCTTCACCGCGCGCTGCAGGGTCTCCGGCGTGAAGTAGGTGTGCAGGATGACATCGTCGAATTCGCGGCCACCGAGCGCGAGGGTCTGCGGCCCGAACGCCACGATCGCCAGCCGGATGTCCTCCTTGAAGTCGGGGTCCAGGAACAGCAGCTGATACTTGCCGATCGGACCGTCGTGATTGAAGATCAGCTCGCCGTGCCACAACCGGCGCATCACCTGAGCGAAATCCTCCATCTGCGCCGTCGTCACCGGCGGCACGCCGAAGGCCCCGTACATCGCCGCGATCCCGCGGCCGAGCCCGAGGGTGAACCGGCCACCGGACAGCCGGTGCATGGTGGTGGCCCACGACCCGGTGATGAGTGGGTGGCGGGTGTTGTGATTGGTTGCGGCGGTGGCGATCTGCATGCGGCTCGTGACAGCCAGGGCGGCACCGGTGAGCGACGACGCCTCCTTGACGTTCCAGCGCTCGGAGATGAACCCGGTGCCGAATCCGAGTTCCTCGCCGCGGCGGGCCTCGTCCATCAGCGTGGCCGGACCCTCACCGCCGGCTCCCGCCAGCAGGTAGTAGCCCAGCTCGTCCAGTACCTTCTCGGTCACGCCCACACTCCTTGTTTGTAGCCACAGTTCCAGACGTCGGTGATCCGCCCGTCGATCACCCGGAAGATCTCCATACTGCCGATGGTCGTCTCGGTGCCGTCGGTGAGCCTGATCGGCGACTGGTACACGATCGCCACATGCTCGCCGTCGTCCCCGGCAACCACCAGGTTCAGATCGAACCGGATGCTCTCGAACATCGCCCAGTGGTCCACTACCCTGCTGACCGCCTCGGCGTGGGTCAGCACCGTGACCTCACCGACGTCGTGACGGGTGACGGTGTCCCCCAACAGTTCATCGGCCAGCGCGAAGTCACGCTCGTTCCACACCACCAGGTTGTACTGCTCGACGACCTCACGGGCGGTTCTCATACGTCGAACTCCTCCAGTGCCGCGATCTCGTCGATGGCGGCGACTGCCCGGTCGATCAGGGTGACGCAGAGCCGTCGCGATCGCTCGGGCACCACATCCCAGGTCAGCAGCGCCACCACCGGCATGAACAGCAGCAGCGCGACGGCGAAGCGGTAGTCCCGCCATGCCTGCTCGAACTCGTAGTCGGTGACCCCGCGGCTTCTCAGCGCGGCAACGTACTCACGGACCAGCGCATCGTCCTTTCCCCGGCGCACCGATGTGGGCAGTCCCTGGCTCACCAGGTAGGCGATATCGGCGGCACCCGCACCCCGCACCGCGAGCTGGAAGTCGACGATCTTGAGCTCGTCGCCCCGGAAGAAGAGATTGTCCGCGCGGATGTCCCCGTGCAGCAGCATCGTCCGCTGCGACAGCGCATCCAGTGCCTGCGGCGCCAGTTCGGCGAACCGGTCCGCGAAGCGCGCCACTGCGGGCGGCACCGGCTGACCCGTCTTCTCCAGGTAGAGCTGCCAACCCGGGGTGAAGGCCGGCAGGAACAGGTCGCGGGTCAGTGGGTTGTCGATATTCGGAAACTCCTGCAGACCAACGGTTTGTGGGTTCCGCTGCGACCAGGCGTGCAGATCGGCCAGCGCGGCGATACACAGCGTGGTGCGTTCGATCGACAGCCCGGCCAGGTGGTCGGCGTTGTCCCACTCGCACAGATCCTCCAGCACCAGCACGAAGGTGTCACCGTCGATGCGCGCCACATGGCAGGCGGGCGTGGAGATCGGGGCCTCAGGTGCGATGTGACGGTAGAACGCCAGCTCCCTGCGGTATCCGCCGAGCAGTTCCATACCGCCGCGCGCCTCCGAGTCCGCGGGCAGCTTCACGATCACCGACGCAGGCAGGGTGGAATCGCCGCTCAGCGCCACGCGATACAGCCGCGCGGAGAACCCGGTGTCCTCGGCGATCCGATGCGCCTGCACCGAGGTGACGGTCGCATCTGCGGGCAACGCGTCGGTGAGCCACCGCGCGGTGATCTCGTCGATGCTCGACGGGACCGCAACGGGTACAGCGGGTGATGTCATCCTTGACCTCCGCAGAAATTTGACGCTCGACAACTAAGTTAGTTGTCGAGCGTCTAATATGCAAGGGTGTCCGAGCGCCTCACCCAGTATCAGCGTGTGGAACAGTCCTCGCGCCTGCTGTTGCAGGCCGCCGCCGAACTGATCGTCGAAAAGGGCTGGGAGGCAACCACGGCCGCGGAGATCGGGCGGCGCGCCGGCTACAGCAGAGCGATGGTGCACGCCCGCTATGGCAGCAAGGACGCCATCCTGGAGGCGTTTCAGCAGGTGTATGTGGCACGGCTGAATCCCGACCCCGAGCCGGGTTCCACCGGCCTGGCACAGGTGCTTGCCCATTTCGACCGGGTGCAGGAGATCAACGCCGAGGACCCGTCGGTGACGCGGGCCATGTTCGTCTCCGCCTTCGAGGCCGTGAAGACGAGTTCACCTCTGCGCGAAGGGGTCCGCGACCAACTCAGCGGCGCGGCGAAGAAGGTGGGCGCCGGGGTGCGGGCCGGTATCGCCGACGGATCACTGCGCGCCGACATCGACGTCGACGCCGCGGTGCGCGACATCACCGGCGCGATCTTCGGCATCGCGTTCCAGTGGGTGGTGCTTCCGGAGGAACACGACCTCGATCACGAGATCAACTGCGTTCGGACACGCATCATCTCCACCTACGGCAGCTAGGCCAATAAGAACCGCTCGGTCGCGGTCTGCACACCACCGGAGAACAGATGCCCGACATGGCTGCCGTCATGCCAGTGCAGCTCACCGCCCCAGCGCTCGTGCATCGCCAGCGCCGAGCTGCGCATCGCCATCTGGTCGTGCCAGGCGCCCACGATCAGCCGCCGGTCGGTGACCGGTGTGGTCGCCAACGGATCGATCACCGAGGTCATCGCCGACACCGTGTCGGACTGCAGTTGCTCGGCGGCGCTGCGGCCGGCCTGGCCCCAGCGGCCCAGATGCAGTCCGATCATCGCGTTGAGCCCGAGGATTGGGGTGTACAACGCCACCGCGCCGACGCGGGCGTCCAGGTGCGACACCAGCGCGGCGACCGCACTGCCCAGCGACAACCCCGAGACCGTCACCGATCCCGAATCGGCTGCCAGCCAACCGATCAGCGCGCGCACCTCGGACACCACTCGCATCGTCCCCGCCACGTTGGCCAGCGGGTCCCGCGCCGGATACTCCGGCCATTCCCGCCGCCGGACACCGTGCCCGGGCTGCACCGGGAGCGCGACGTTGAAACCCAGCGCATCCAGTCTGCGCACCCGCGCCACCATGAGATCCATCGGGTCACCCTGGCCGGCACCGTGGATCCAGACCACCCAGGGTCGCTGTTCGTCACGCCGGTACAGCCGCACCCGCGCCGTCGCCACCCCGCCGTGGCCATCGGCCAGCAGCGACTCCGGCAGGGCCGGGGTGTGTACGAAGCTCAGCTCCTCGAACCGCAGCGCCCCGAAGGTCCGCCGCTCGATGCTGTCGACGTGCAGTGGCTCCGGATCGCGGTGCGCCCCGGCCACACCGAGTTCGCCGAGCTCGGTGGCGGCATCGACATAGGCCGCCAGTGGGCGCGGCAGCTGGGGCGGCGGACCGGTCAATGTCATCCCGGTGACCACCAGCTCGTCGAGTGCGACCTCACCGAGTTGCCGTAATCCGGCCCGCGACAACCTGTGCCAATCGCCGGAACCGTTGAGCGCTCCGACCGAGCGCGGCAGCACCCCGCCGAGTTCCCATGCGATCTGGATGGCTCTACGCAAGGGTGAACCCCTGATAGCCCTGGGCCGCGATCTCATCGCAGCGCCGCCGGTACTCCGGGATGCCCGCCGTGTAGCCCATGTACATCCGCTTCTTGCCGGGCACGTTGGCGCCGTTGTACCAGGAGTTGCACGACGGATGCACCAGTACCGTCGCCGCGACCAGCGAGGTGGCGTGCTCGATCCATTCGTGCTGCGCCTCGACCTGTGCGTCGATGGTCCGGTAGCCGTGTTCGCGCAGGTGGCCGATGCAGTCCGCGATCCACTCGATGTGCTGTTCCATCGCTGCGATGAAATTCGTTGCCGCAGAGGGACTCCCCGGCCCCTGCACGGTGAACAGATTGGGGAACCCCGCCACGGCCAGACCGAGATAGGACAGCGGCCCCTCCTCGGCCCAGTAGTCGCCGAGCAGCGCACCGTCACGGCCGCGCACCTTCATCTTGCTCAACGCGCCGGTCATGGCGTCGAATCCGGTGGCGTAGACGATGACGTCCAGGTCGATATCGCGTGCTCCGGTGGAAATCCCGGTCTCGGTCACCGCGCGGATCGGGTTCGCACGCAGATCCACCAACGTCACATTGTCGCGATTGAAGGTTTCGTAGTAGCCCTGATCGATGATCGGGCGCTTACAGGCGAACGGGTGGGTGGGCACCAGGGCGACGGCGGTGTCCGGATCCGTCACGATCCGTGCGATCGCCTCGCCGTACAGGGCGGTGGCCATCCGGTTGGCCTCGATATCGAAGAAGACGTCACCCCAGTTGAGCGCGCCCATGACACCGCGCTCCTCGATGGCCCGCAGTTGCTCCTCCCGGGTTGCCGTCTTAATCGGGGGGCTGGCCAGCATGTCGAGCAACACCGAGAATGCGGACAGCCGGGCCGCACCCACCGGATGCGCACGCTGAGCCGCGCGGATGTCCGCGTACCCGGCCTTCAGATCGTCCAGTTCACCCGGGCCGAAGGCGCGCACGGTCCACGGCAGCGTGAACGCCGGCGAGCGCTGAAAGACGACGAGCTCACCGGCCTGCTGCGCGATCACCGGGATCATCTGCACCCCAGTCGATCCGGTGCCGATGACACCGACCCGCTTGCCGGCCAGGTCGACGGCCTCGGCCGGCCACCGGCTGGTGAACAACGACTCGCCGGCGAAGGAGGCCACCCCGGGGATGTTCGGCTCCAGCGGAACCGACAGGATGCCCGAGGCCGCCACCACGAACTGCGCCTCGCAGGTCCTGCCGTCGGCCACCTCGAGCCGCCAGACCGTGTCGTCCTCGTCGAACGTCATGCCGAGCACCTCGGTGCCGAACGCGATATCGCGACGCAGGTCGAGCCGGTCGGCGACAAAGTTCAGATATGCCTCGATCTCCGGTTGAGCCGGCATCGATTCGGTCCACACCCACTCCTGCTGGATCTCCTCGGAAAAGCTGTAGGAGTACTCGATGCTCTCGATATCGCAGCGGGCACCGGGGTAGCGGTTGACCAGCCAGGTGCCGCCCACCGCATCGGCCTTCTCCAGAACCGCCACCCGCAGGCCCTGTTCGCGCAGCTTGTGCAGTGCATACAGTCCGGAGAAGCCGGCCCCGACAATGATGACGTCATAACCGTGCATGGTGTCTCTCCACGTAGAACTCTGCCGCCCGGGCAATGGCCTCGGTCGCCGGACCTGGTTGCCAGCCGAGCTCGCGGGTCGCCTTCGAATGATCCAGCGGTGAGGTGTGATCCAGCAGTCGCACCGAGGTGAGCGTCACCGGGGTGTCGCGGCGCAGCACTCTGCCGAGCAGCTCGCCGGTGGCACCGACCGCGTAGAGCACCTGCACCGGCAGCCCGATACGCGGGGCGCGTTCACCGACAGCGTGTGCCGCCGTGGCGAACAGCTCACGCTGACTGATATAGCGCTCGGAGACGATGTAGCGCTCCCCCGCCGTGCCGTGTTCGGCGGCCAGGACCAGCGCCTCTGCGGCGTCCTCGACGCCGACGACCTCCGAGCCGACACCGTCGACGTAGACCGGCACCCGCCCCAGGGCCGCGGCGGCGATCATCGCACCGTGCGGGGTGGGTTGCCAATCGCGCGGACCGTAGGTGTTGGACACGCACATCGCGACGGCGGGCAGGCCCCGCTCACGGGCGTAGCTCAGCACCAGATCTTCTGCCTGACGCCGTGATTCGACATATGGACCGCCGATCCCCGGCCAGTTGAACGGGTCGTCCTCGGTCGCTGCCCGGCCGTCGTCACCGACTGCCACCGCGCCGATCGTGCTGGTGAAGACGAACTTCGGTAACCCGGCCGCGACCGCGATGTCGAGCACGCCGCGCAGGCCCTCGACGTTGGTGCGGAACAGGGGAGCCGGATCACGAAGCCAGGCACGGGTATCCACCACACAGTAGAAGACGGCGTCGCAGCCGTGCATCGCGATGCGCACCGCGTCGGTGTCGAAGATGTCACCGTAGTGACGGTCGACGTCGAGATCGTCGATGGCGCGGGTGGAACTGCTTTCCCGCAACAGCACCCGTACCCGGTCACCGCGTTCGACGACCTTGCGGGTGACATGGGAGCCCAGAAAGCCGCTGGCACCCATCACCAGCACGGTGCGCTGCTCGGTCACCGCAGGCTACTTCGCCGGGGTGAAGCGCAGGATGGTCCGGGTCAGGTGCAGGCTGGTGATGACCCAGCCACCGTCGCGTTTCTCGTAGGTCTCGTGGTAGTGCCCGGCGCCGAAAAGCTCACCGCCATCGGGAAACAACAGCAGATCTTCCATCGCCCAGATGGCCGACGCCGTGGTGTCCGAGGTGAGGTCGATCTCCGGGGTGTGCACGTGATGCTTGGTTTGCGCGTGCTCGACGCCGCCCAGCACCACCGGCACGAACGCGTCGAGCCCGTTCAGGTCGGGTGCGGTCTGGCCGTCCGCGCCGCCGGTGGAGATCGCCATGTCCAGCTTCACCACGACGTCATGGGCGAACAGTGCCTTCCACGCCTCGTAGTCCTTGGTGTCCAGGAACCGGCAGTACCGTGCCTTGAGCCGGCGAATCGCCTCGTAGTCGTCCATATCAGAACTGTGCCATTCCGTTGTCGATGGACAGCGCCACCGCGCTGATGTGGCGGGCCTCGTCGGAGGCCAGCCACGCCACCGACGCGGCGATGTCCTCGGGTTCGGCCATCCAGTTCGGGGTGAACGGGGTGCCCATCTGCACCAGCGGCGGGTTGGTCTCGAATGCCTTGCCGAGCGCGCCGACCATGTCTCCGGTGCCCATCGCGGTGTTCACCGGCCCGGGATGCACGCTGTTCACCCGGATGTGGTGCTTGCCGAGCTCGGCGGCGAACGCACGCGCCATCCCGGTGACGGCGTGCTTACTGGCGGTGTAATGCACCATGAAGGCCTGCATCTTCACGCCCGCAAGCGAACTCACCAGGATGATCGAGCCGCCCTTGCCGCCGTCGATGATGTGCTGGGCGCCGGCCATCACCGTGTTCCAGGTGCCGGTGACGTTGATGTCGATGGTGTCGCGGAAGGACTCCGGGGTGATGTCGTGCCAGGCCTCGGGGATGGTGATGCCGGCGTTGGCGACGATGACATCGAGGCGGCCCAGTTCGGCGACGCCGTCGTCGACGGCGGACTTGAGGCCCTCGTAGTCACGCACATCCACAGCGCGGTGAAAGATCCGCCGCCCGCTGGCCTTGACCAGATCGACCGTTTCGGCGAACTCATCGGGGGTGGCCGACAGATAGGGCACCTTCGGCGGGAGCGGACCGGCGATGTCGACGGCGATGATGTCGGCGCCCTCGTTGGCCATCCGCACCGCATGGGCGCGGCCCTGGCCACGCGCGGCGCCGGTGATGAAGGCGACCCTGTCGGTCAACAACCCTGGCATCGTGCTCCTTTGCATTTCACGGCTCTTGCGGACGATACTACTGTAAGCTGTTCAGTAGCAGGTTCGGATCTGGAAGGTGTTCCCGTGGAGGTTCCGTTCACCTGGAAGGTCACCGGCTGGTTCATGATCGGCTGGTCGGCCGAATTCGTCGCCGGAGAGACCCGTCCGTTGCGTTACTTCGGTGAGGACCTGGTGGCCTGGCGCGATGAGGACGGCGCGCTGCACCTGATGGAAGCCCATTGCAAGCACCTCGGCGCCCACCTGGGTCACGGCGGCAAGATCGTCGGTGACTGCGTCGAGTGCCCCTTCCACGGTTGGCGGTGGGGACCCGACGGCACCAACCGCCACATCMCGTACCAGCCCGACAAACCCAACCGCGGCCTGCGGCTGCGGACCTATCCGATCGCCGAACAGCACGGCTGCGTGTTCATGTGGTTCCAGCCGCACGGCGAGCCCCCGCACTGGGAACTGCCCGATATCTTCGACAAGTTCCCGCAGTTCCCGACCGATCCCGACGCGTTCTACCGCCCTTACCCGGAGTTCTCCCGGTTCGCCGAGAACGAGCCGGTGCATCCGCAGATCGTGGCCGAGAACGGGCCTGACAGTGCGCATTTCCGCTATGTGCACCGCGCCACGGTCACCCCGGTCTGCCTGGACTGGAAGGTGGTCGACAACGAGTGGCAGTTCCTCACCGGCTGGCCCGATGCCCGCAGCGATGATCCCGACAAGATGTCGCTCTACATCCACAGCCACTTCTCCGGACTGGGCTTCGCGATCAGCGCCTTCGAGGGCGCGGCCGAGCACCGGCTGATCTTCGCCTGCACCCCGGTCGATGACCACGTGTCCAACATGTTCTATTCGATCTGGTGGCCCAAGCTGCCCGGCGACACCTCCGACATCCCACCCGAGGATGTCCGCAAGCGCGTCGAGAAGCAGTATCTGGTGACGGTCTGGGACGACCTCGACATCTGGCGCTACCAGAAGTACATCGAGCGGCCGTCACTGTCCAAGATCGACGCGAAACCGTATATGGCCATGCGTAAATGGGCGACACAATTCTATGAAGTCCCGCCGGTCGGCACACCGGTATGACGACAGCGGTCATCACCCAGGAACTGCAGGGTGCGGTGGTCGGCCCGAACGCCGGGCTGGCCGTGCTGGCCGACGAGGCCCGACGGGTGGCACTGCCCAATATCGGCCGGCTGCTGCCTGCGGCGCGCGCCGCAGGCCATCACGTCGTGCACTGCCTGGTGCAGCGCCGGCCCGACGGACTGGGCTCCAATCACAACGCCCGACTGTTCGCCGCGGGCAAGCGCGCCGTCGACATCACCCCCGGCAGTGCCGGAGCCACCCTGCTACCCGAATTCGGTCCGGAGCCAGCCGATCTGGTGTTGTCCCGCTGGCATGGGCTCGGCCCGATGGGCGGCACCGATCTGGATGCGATCCTGCGCAATCTCGGCGTCACCACCATCGTGGCCGTCGGTGTCTCGCTCAACATCGCCATCCCCAACCTGGTGATGGATGCCGTCAACGCCGGCTACCGGGTGGTGCTCCCCCGGGACGCGGTCGCCGGTGTCCCCGCCGAATACGGCGAGGCCGTCATCGACAACAGCCTGGCCCTGCTGGCCACCATCACCACCACTGCAGCACTCATCGAAGACTGGAGCGTCCATGGCTGAGGTTTCCGCGATGTTCACCGTCTCCGCGGTGGCCGAGGCCGTCGCCGCGGCAATTCCCGACCGCACGCTGGTCGCCCAGGGTGAGCGACGCTACAGCTACGGCCACATCGTCGAGCGATCGACCCGGCTCGCGGCATACCTGCATGCGCAGGGGCTGGGGTGCCACACCGACCGTGACACGCTGGCCGGGCACGAGGTCGGCCAGGACCTGCTCGGCATCTATGCCTACAACGGCCCGGAGTTCGTGGAGGGGATGCTCGGCGCGTTCCGGGCCCGGGTAGCGCCGTTCAACGTCAACTACCGCTACGTCAAGAACGAATTGCAGTATCTGCTGGCCGATTCCGAGGCGTCGGCGCTGCTGTATCACGCCGCGTTCGCACCGCGGGTGGCCGAGATCCGCGACGAAGTGCCCCATCTCAAGGTGCTCATCCAGATCGCCGACGGCTCCGGCAACGAATTGCTCGACGGTGCCGTCGACTACGAGTCGATCGTCACCGCCGAGGYCCCGGCGCCGCCRGTGCAGCCCTCCCCCGACGATCTCTACGTCCTCTACACCGGCGGCACCACCGGCATGCCCAAGGGCGTGTTGTGGCGCCAGCACGACATTTTCATGACCGCGTTCGGCGGCCGCAACATGATGACCGGCGAGCGCGCCGGATCGGTCGAGGAGATCGTCGGCCGGGTCACCGAGAACCCCGGCACAAAGCTGCTGATCCTGCCGCCGCTGATTCACGGCGCCGCGCAGTGGGCCGCCATGACGGCCATCACCACCGGGCAGACGCTGGTGTTCCCGAGCATCGTCGAACGTTTCGACACCGATGATGTGGTCCGCACCATCGAGCGTGAGCAGGTGCTGGTGGCCACCGTGGTCGGTGACGCGATGGCCCGCCCGCTGCTGGCCGCCCTCCAGCGCAGCCTGCGCGACGGCAGTGCGGATGTCTCCAGCCTTGCGGTGGTGGCCAATGGCGGCGCGCAACTCACCCCGTATGTGAAGCAGCAGTTGATCGATGCCAAACCCGGGCTCATCGTGATCGATGGTGTCGGCTCCTCGGAGACCGGTGCGCAGATGAGCCACATGTCGGCCCCCGGTGCGGTGTCGACCGGCACCTTCAACGCCGGGCCGGACACCTGTGTGGTGGCAGAGGATTTCACCACGATCCTGCCGCCGGCCCACGACGGACTCGGCTGGCTGGCCCAACGCGGCTTCGTGCCGCTCGGTTACAAGGGCGATGCCGCCAAGACCGCGGCGACGTTCCCGGTGATCGACGGTGTGCGGTTCGCCGTCCCCGGTGACCGGGCCCGGCATCTGGAGAGCGGCGCGGTCGAACTGCTCGGCCGGGACTCGGTCACCATCAATTCCGGCGGTGAGAAGATTTTCGCCGAGGAGGTGGAATCGGCCATCGCCTCGCATCCGTCAGTGGTCGACGTGGTGGTGGCCGGACGGCCCAGCGAGCGGTGGGGCTCCGAGGTGGTCGCGGTCGTCGCGCTCGCCGAGGGCGCACAGGCCGACGCCGAGGAGCTCATCCGGCATGCCGAAAGTTCCATCGCCCGCTACAAACTGCCCAAGGCGGTGGTGTTCCGCCCCGTGATCGAGCGCAGCCCGGCGGGCAAGGCGGACTACCGGTGGGCCCGCGAACAGGCGCTCACCGGTTCCTGAGCCGACGCCGGGTACGCCGGCGGGCCATGCTCAGGGTTACATCGGCGTACATCTGCATCCCGCGGCGGAACGGCGGTGCCGCCGACCCGGTCATGCTGAACGGCAGATCGGTGCCCACCACCGTGCGCTGATGGCTGAAGGCGTCAAAGCCCGCCTTACCGTGGTAGGCGCCCATACCGCTGCGACCCACCCCACCGAATGGTGCTGCCGACGGAATCATCTGTGCGGCAAAATCGTTGCGCGCCACCCCACCGCTGCGGGTGTTGCGCAGAAAGGTGCGGAAGGTCTCGCCGTCCGGGCCGAACCAGTAGGCGACCAGCGGCGCGGGACGCGCGTTGATGTAGTCGATGACCTCGCCGAGCGCCGAGTAACCGAGCACCGAGAGCACCGGCCCGAAGATCTCCTCGGAGGCGATGGCCATGTGCTGGTCGACACCGCTGACAATGGTCGGGGCGATCTTGCGGGTCACCCGGTCGGGCAGTGTCTCCCCGGTCGGGACCATCGATTCCACGGTGGCGCCCCGGTCACGGGCGTCGTCGATCAGTCCGACCACCCGGTCGAAGTTGGCCTCGTTGACACTTGAGCAGTAGTCGTCATTGCCGATGATGCTGGGGAACATGCCCGCCCAGGTCCGGCGGACGGTGTCGATGAACGGCGCGACGCTGTCATCGGGGACGAACACGTAGTCCGGGCAGACGCAGACCTGGCCGCCATTGACCATGCGGGCCTGGGCGATTCGCGTCGCCGAGCGCTGGATGTCCGCGGTGGGTGCCACCACGACGGGATTCTTGCCGCCCAGTTCCAGGGTCACCGGGACGAGGTTCTCCGACGCGGCGCGCTGTACCAGCGATCCCACCGACGGGGAGCCGGTGAAGAAGAGGTGGTCGAACGGCAGCCGGGAGAATTCGGCGGCCACCTCGGGCCCACCGGTGACCACGGCGAGTTCGGTGGCCTCGAAGTACTTCGGGGCCAGCCTCGCCATCAGTTCCGCTGTGCCCGAGGTGACCTCGGACATCTTGATCATCACCCGGTTGCCGGCGGCGAAGGCCGCCGATGCGGGCAGCACCACGAGATTGAGCGGGAAGTTCCACGGCCCGATGATRCCGACGACGCCCAGCGGGGACGGTTCGACCTCGGCGCGCAGCCCGGCGACGCGCCCCGCGCGCATCAGCTTGGTGGCCTTCATCCAGTGCGGTACATGGGCCCTGGTGTGTTCGATGACCGGGATGATGCCGACGACCTCGGTGAACAACGATGCCGCGCGCGACCGGGTGCCGAAGTCGGCGGCCATCGCGTCGACGAACGCGTCGGTGTTCTCCAGCACCAGCGCCAGCAGCCGGTCGATGCGGTTGCGGCGCAGGGCCACGCTCGGCGGGCCTGCGGCGATGAACGCCCGCCGCTGACGTTCCAGCAGAGCTCGGGCGTCGACCTCGTGCTCGATGCGCTGGTCGGTTGTGCTCATATCCTGAACTCCCTCCGGTAACGCTCACGGTAGCAGCAGCGGTCCGCGGCGGGCGGCAGACCATCGCAGGAGGAAAACGCTATGTTTCGAACAGACGGGACGTGTTACTGTAAGTGTTACAGTATTAACGCGGATGACGGCACGAAGGCAGGTAGCGCGCGTGGACAGCCAGACGCAGGACGACAGCGATCTCTTGGCGGATTTGGGCGACACGGTCAACCTGCTCCGCGACCCGTACCCGTTCTTCGCCGCACACCGCGCCCGCCACGGCGTCTTCGCCGGCAGTGTCATGGACTGGTCCAAGACACCCGACGAGTTCCGGCCCGAGAACCAGTACGCGGCGGTGTCCTATGACGCCGTCAACACCGTCTTCCGGGACAGCAAGTCGTTCAACTCCAAGATCTACGACGACACCATCGGGCTGTTCATCRGCCCGTCCATCCTGGCGATGGAAGGCACGCTGCACCGCGCACACCGCAATCTGGTCACCACCGCGTTCAAGGCGAAGTCACTGAAGCGCTGGGAGCCCGAGATCGTCCGCCCCATCTGCGAACGGCTCATCGACGAGTTCATCGAGACCGGACGCGCGGACCTGGTCCGCGACTTCACCTTCGAATTCCCGACCCGGGTGATCTCCAAGCTGCTGGGTCTGCCCGAAGAGGATCTCGCCTGGTTCCGCGCCCGGGCCGTCGAGCTGATCAGCTACCACGTCAAGTACAAGCGTGCCTTCGAAGCCTCTGCGGCGCTGAAGGATTACTTCGTCAACCAGATCGATCTGCGCCGGTCCTCGCCCACCGATGACATCATCGGTGATCTGGTGACCGCCGAGGTCGACGGCGAGAAGCTCACCGACGAAGAGATCTACTCGTTCCTGCGACTGCTGCTGCCGGCCGGCCTGGAGACCACCTTCCGCTCCTCGGGCAACTTGCTCTACCTGCTGCTGACCCATCCCGATCAGTTCGCCGCGGTGCAGGCCGACCACGAACTCCTCGGCCAGGCGATCGAAGAGGGCCTGCGCTATGAGACACCGCTGACCACCGTGCAGCGTTCGGCCAGCGTGGCCACCGAACTCGACGGCGTCGAGCTCCCCGCCGGGGCGGTCATCGATGTGTGCATCGGCGCCGCCAATCGCGACGAGGCCCGCTGGGAACGGGCCGAGGAATTCGACATTTTCCGCAAGCGCGTGCCGCACATCACCTTTGCCGCCGGCGAGCACACCTGCCTCGGTCTTCACCTGGCCCGGATGGAGACCCGGGTCGCCATCGAATGCCTGCTCGACCGGGTCACCGACCTCGAACTCGACGCCGGCGCGGACCCCCACATCTTCGGTCAGCCGTTCCGCTCGCCCACGGCCGTACCCGTCACGTTCCGACCGATCACCTGAGTACGGAAGGCACCGTGAGCAGACCCGCAACGAAAAGACAGCGTCGTGAACGCGGGTCCATCAGTGTCGAGGAGATCCTGTCCGGCGCGTTCGACGTCGCCGCCGACGTGTCGATCGACCACCTCAGCATGCGCAATTGGCCAAACATCTCGATGTCGGCGTCACCAGCATCTACTGGTATTTCCGCCGCAAGGATGACCTGCTCGACGCGATGACCAACCGGGCCCTCGACGAGTACGACTTCACCGCACCGAGCATCGATGCGGACAACTGGCGGGAATCGCTGGCACACCACGCGCGGATCATGCGAAAGACATTCCGTGGCAATCCGATTCTGTGTGATCTGATCCTGATCCGCGGATCCTACGGACGTGCGGCGGTGCAGGGCGCCATCCAGAAGCTCGAACCGCCGGTGGCCGCCCTGGTGCGCGCCGGGCTGACCTCCGAGCAGGCCTTCGACACCTACTCGGCGATCGCCACCCATGTGCGCGGCACGGTCATCATGGAACGCCTGCAGGACAAGATGCCCGGTATCGCACCGCGCCGGGACGGCGAGCGCAATCTCATCGACCCGGCCGCCACCCCGTTCATCGCCGAGGCCACCGGCCGCGGCCACCGGATGGGCGTGGCCGACGACATCAACTTCGACTACGTGCTGGAGTGCATCCTCGACCACGCCGAGATGCTCGCGCGTCAACCCTGACGGGGCAGACGCCACCCGATGGTCTTCGTCTCGGTGTACTGGGCGAAACCCTCGATACCGCACTGCCGGCCGACGCCGCTGTTCTTGTAACCGCCGAACGGTGCGTCGGCGCCGTAGTACATGCCGCCGTTGACGCCGATGGCACCGGTCCGGATCCGCCGGGCGACGCCCATCGCGCGTTCCGGGGACTTGGACAACACCGCACCGGCCAGTCCGAAGGCGCTGTCGTTGGCCAGCCGCACCGCGTCGTCGTCATCGTCGAACGGGATGAGCACCAGCACCGGACCGAACACCTCGTCCTGCGCGATGGATGATCCCGGGTCCGCCCCCAGGATCACCGTCGGCGCCACGAAATGCCCGTTGGCCAAGTGGTCGGGCAGCCCGTCGGGTACGCCGCCACCGACGACGATCTCG
Source organism: Mycobacterium sp. P4_H6 (assembly GCF_056400845.1). Lineage (NCBI taxonomy): Bacteria > Bacillati > Actinomycetota > Actinomycetes > Mycobacteriales > Mycobacteriaceae > Mycobacterium > Mycobacterium sp. P4_H6. The sequence goes on from NZ_JBFUKN010000025.1 coordinate 45,652, forward strand.
GCGCCGTCACGTCGAGCGCCCTCGATGGCGTCGAGCACCCGCCGCTTCTGTGCCGCGCTGATCAGTGGCCCCACCAGGGTGGTCGGGAGCGCCGGGTCACCGACGGGCACCCCGCCGAAGGCCATCGTCACATTGGCGACGGCCTCGTCGAACAGGCTGCGGTGCACCAGCATCCGGGTGTTCGCCGCGCAGGCCTGCCCGGCGTGCACGCAGGCGCCGATCGCGCCGGGGATGATGTGCGCCGGGTTGGCGTCGTCGAGCACGATCATCGCGGACTTGCCGCCCAGTTCGAGGAAGGTGCGCTTCATGGTGTCGGCGCCGACCCGCATCAGGTGCCTGCCCACCGCGGTGGACCCGGTGAACGACACCATGTCGACGCGGGGGTCGGTGCCGAGCAGCCCGGCCACCTCATTGGACGGGGTGGGCACCACGTTGATCACCCCGGCCGGAATGTCGGTGCGCTCGGCGATGAGGCGCCCGAGCCGGGTGGCGTTCCACGGGGTGTTCGGATCCGGTTTGAGCACCACGGTGTTGCCGGCCGCCAGCGCCGGGCCGAGCTTGTTGAGGATGACCTCGATGGGGAAGTTGGAGGGCGTGATGGCGGCGACGACGCCGACGGGCTCCTTGACCACGGTGCGCGCGTTGCGCTCACCGAACAGGCCGCCACCGTCGAGGCGCCGTTCCCATTCGAACTCGTCGATCAGCCGGGCCGGGTAGCGCAGCGCGTCGGCGAGGGGCCAGTCGAGTTGCGCGTTCTGCGTCGTCATCGCCGGGCAGCCGACCTCGGCGATCAGTTCCTCACGCAGCTCTTCGGTTTCGGCTTCGATGGCGTCCTGCAACTGGAGCAGTGCTCGCTGCCGCAGTGCGCGGTTGGTGGACCAGTCGGTGCCATCGAAGGCGCGCCGGGCCGCGCCGATGGCGCGATCCATATCCTCGGGACCGGCGGCCGAGGTGCTGCCGAGCAGCAAACCTGTTGCCGGGCTGAGATTGTCGAACACCGCACCGGAGGCCGCGGCGGTCAGCTCACCGTCGATGAGCATCCGCATCTCGGCGCGGTCCGCCGCGCGGCGCCCGATGTCGACACTCGACGCATCCGCCACCACCTCACTCACCAGAAGACCTCCCAGGCCGAATGCATCAACAGTAAACGTTACAGTATCTCAGTGCGCAATAGTCACCGGCGCCACCTGCACCGGCACTCCGGTCAGCCACGACATCCCGGCCAGGGCCTCGACATCGGCCGGGTCACTGGACATCAGCTGGTTGACATTGACACCGCCGGCCCGGTTGGCGATCCGCCAGCCACCGGTCCCCCGATGACCCCAACCGTGCGGAATCGCAATGGTTCCCGGCACGATATCGACGGTCAGCGCCACCGGCACAGCGATCTCGCCGAACGGTGAGCGCACCGTCGCGGTGTCGCCGTCGGCGATGTTGCGGGCGGCGGCGTCATCGACATGCATGAGTGCCCGCTGGGTGCGCCCCCCGCGCATCAGCAGCGGCGCGTTGTGCATCCACGAGTTCTCCGAGCGGGACTCGCGCATCCCGATCATCCGCATCGGAAATCCCGCGGGCCGCGCGCGCCGCGTCAGTGCGACGATCTCATCGCCGATATCGCGATGCGCCAACTCGACCTTGCCGTGCCGGTAGGCGACCACCTCGTCGAGCACGCCGGTCCGGATGTTCGGCGCCACCACCACGCCGTGCGGGTGTGCGGTGGCCAACCGGCGAAAGTTCAGTCCGTCGCGGCGCAGCCCGAACCGATCTCCCCCGTCGGCCATTCGGATCATCATGTCGACCACCGGACGCGGGCTCAACCGTCGACCGCTGCGTCCGGCCATCCGCTGACCCACCCGCAGCGCGGCGAAAACCGGTGTGCGCAGCTGAATTCGTGAGATCAGGTCCACGATGATGTCCCATTCGGTGCGACATTGCCCGGCCGGCGCRACGACCGCGTCGGTGGCCTGGCGGAACGGGGTGGCCTGGAACTGCTGGAACGTGACGGCGAAATCGTCGCGCTCGTACATCGTCGTGACCGGCAGGACGTAGTCGCAGTGCGCGTGGGTCTCGTTCACGTACAGGTCGAGGCCGACCATGAGGTCCAGGGAATCCAGCGCATCCTCCAGTTCCGCACCGTTGGGCAACGACAGCACCGGGTTGCCGGCACCGACGAACATCGCCCGGATCTGCCGCTGTCCCGGGGTGGTGATCTCCTTGGCCATCAGCGCGGCGGGTTCGGCGCCGATGACCGTTCGCATACCGCCGATCCGGGTGCGTTTGGTGCGGTATGTGCGCCGCAAGGAGGCGCCCATCAGCTTCGAACCCCATTTCTGCCCGGGGATTCCCAGCGTGCTGAACACGCTGCCGCCTGGGCGGTCCAGGTTGCCCGCCACCAGATTCACCGCGTCGATCAGATAGGTGACCAGGGTGCCGTTGCGCCCCACGCAGGTGCCCAGGCGCCCGTACACCGCCGCCCGGGGCGCCGCGGCGAGATCACGCGCCAACGCGCGCACCGCATCCGGCGTCACCCCGGTGTGCACCTGGGTGGCTTCCGGCGTGAACGACGCAACTTCGGCGTCCAGCCAGTCCAGCCCGCGGGACTGTGCCCGGCCGATCCCGCTGACCAGTCCCTCGGCGAAGAACACCTGCAGCACCGAGAGCAACAGGTAGGCATCACTGTCGGCGATGACGCCCAGCCACTCGAATTGCGCTGCGGTCTCACTGCGGCGCGGATCAATCACCACCACCCGGCCGCCCTTGCGCACGATGTCGTGCATGCGGTCCTTGATCCGCGGTGCGGTCAGAAAACTGCCATGGGACACCACCGGATTCGCGCCCATCAGCACCAGCAGATCGGTGCGCATCAGATCCGGGATCGGCACCGTCATCGGGGAGCCGTAGAGGAACTGGCTGGCCAGTAGCCGGCTGCTGGTGTCCTGCGAGGAGGAGGTGAAGAAGTGACCGTGCCGGCCCAGCCCCTTGGCGAAGGCCATCGCCCCGAAGAGGTGGGCGTAGCTGAAGGCGGCCGGATTGCCCATGTACCAGCCGAACGCGCCGGAACCGTGCCTGCGGTGGATCGCGTCGCACCGCGCGGCGATATCGTCGAGTGCGGAGTCCCAGCTCACCGGTTCGAAGCCGTCAGGGGTGCGCTTGAGCGGGGTGGTGACCCGGTCCGGATCGTTGACCACTTCGGTGAACGCGATGCCCTTCTGGCACGCGAACCCCGCCGACAGCGGATGCTCCTTGTCCGGCCGCAGCGCGGTCAGGCGCCCGTCCTCGACAGTCGCGATCATCCCGCACAGCGGCTCGCAGATCCGGCAGAACGTCGGCTTGTGTTCGATGCTGGTAGCCATCATTCACCGCACTTCCGTGGCGTCGGGGGCCGGCCACCAAGTACGCTACTGTAAGAATTACAGTTGGCATGTGGAGTTCGCAGTTTCTCAAGGAGAACGAGATGCAGAAGGCGCTGGCGACCGAGATTTCGACGTGGCCCGACGCCGAGCCCGCATTGATCGGTAGCCGCTGCGGGTCCTGTCGCGCGACGACGTTCCCGGTGCAGCGGCGCTGCCCCGGCTGCAGCAGTGCCGCGATGAGCCCTGAGCACCTGCCCCGGCGCGGCACCCTGGTCGCCTGGACCACCCAGGGCTTTGCGCCCGGTCCGCCCTATAAGGGACCCACCGGCAAGGATTTCGTGCCGTTCGGCGTCGGGCTGGTCCAGCTCGGGGATGTCCTCCGGGTCGAAGGGCGGCTCACCGAAAACGACCCGGCCAAGCTGACATTCGGCATGCAGGTCGCACTGACCATGATTCCGTTCGCCACCGACGCCGAAGGTGACGAGTTGATCACCTTCGCCTTCGCACCTGTTGAGGGAGCCTGATGTACGACGTAGCGATCATCGGTGTCGGCCTGCACCCGTTCGGGCGCTTCGAAGGCAAATCGGCTCTTGCGATGGGCGTGGACGCGATCTTCGCCGCCGTCGATGACGCCGGGGTCGATTGGAGAGACATCGGTGCCGCCACCGGCGGCAGTTGGACGGTCGCCAACCCCGATGCCATCGTGGGCATGGTCGGGCTCTCCGGCATCCCGTTCACCAACGTCTTCAACGCCTGCGCGACCGCGGCCAGCGCGGCCAAGGTGTGCGCGGACGGTATCCGTCTCGGCGACTACGACATCGGGATCGCCGTCGGACTGGACAAGCACCCCCGCGGCGCCTTCACCGAGGATCCGGGTCTGGTCGGCATGCCGGCCTGGTACGCCGAGAACGGCCAGTACCTGACCACCCAGTTCTTCGGCATGAAGGCCAACCGGTACCTGCACGACCACAACATCTCGGCACGCACCCTGGCCAAGGTCGCCAACAAGAATCTGCGCAACGGCGCCCTGAACCCGAATGCCTTCCGGCGCAAACCCATCGCCGAGGACGACATCCTCAACTCGACGATGCTGAACTACCCGCTGACCCAGTACATGTTCTGCGCCCCCGATGAAGGCGCGGCGGCGGTGGTGATGTGCCGGGCCGATCTGGCCCACAAGTACACCGACAAGCCGGTGTACCTGCGGGCCGTCGAGATCCGCACCCGCAGCTACGGGGCCTACGAGGTGAACACCACCTGCGCCCCCGTCGTCGAGGACGTCGCCCCGACGGTGTACGCCGCCCGTGCCGCGTTCGAAAAGGCCGGTGTCGCACCCGAAGACGTCGACGTGGTGCAACTGCAGGACACCGATGCCGGTGCCGAGATCATCCATATGGCCGAATGCGGATTCTGCGCCCATGGCGACCAGGAGAAGCTGCTGGCCGACGGCGCCACCGAGATCGGCGGTTCACTGCCGGTGAACACCGACGGCGGGCTGATCGCCAACGGTGAGCCGATCGGCGCGTCCGGGCTGCGCCAGATCCACGAGCTGGTGCGCCAGCTGCGCGGCGAGGCCGGCGATCGCCAGGTTCCCGGCGAGCCCAAGGTCGGTTTCGCCCAGCTGTACGGCGCGCCCGGCACCGCGGGCGCCACCGTCCTGACCCTCTGACATTCACCGCGAGCAGACGTGAATGGTCCRAAATCATGCCATTTGAGCGCCATTTGCGTCTGCTCGCCGGATAGGGAGACATCACCATGACCGAACAGTTCCGGGACGCACCGATCTTCGACGCCGACCAGCACATGTACGAGACCGCCGATGCCCTGGTCAAGTTCCTGCCCGAGAAGTACAGCCGCGCTGTGCAATACGCACAGTTCGGCAGGCAGACCAGGATCGTGATCAACAACCGGGTGACCGATTTCATCCCGAACCCGACGTTCGAGCGGGTCGCCGCGCCGGGGGCACACGAGAAGTTCTTCGCCGGCGAGAACACCGAGGGCCTGACGCTGCGCGAGATGCAGGGCAAGGCCATCGAGGCACCCGAGGCCACCCGCAACCCCGAGGCGCGCGTCGCGGAACTGGACCGCCAGGGCGTCACCGAGGCGTTGAACTACCCGACCCTGGGCAGCCTGGTGGAGCATTCCAGCGCCGACGATCCCGCGCTGACGCTGGCCATCGTGCACGCACTCAACGAGTGGATTCTCGAGCACTGGTCCTTCAATTACCGCAACCGGGTGTTCACCACCCCGATCATCAACCTGTCCGAGGTGGACGCCGCCCAGCGTGAGTTGGGCTGGCTGCTGGAGAACGGCGCCAGGGTGGCCCTGATCAAGCCGGGCCCGGTGAACGGTCTGCACGGCTGGCGCTCCCCCGCGCTTCCGGAGTTCGACCCGTTCTGGCGCGACGTGGAGGCCGCCGGTCTGCCGATCGTGCTGCACGCCAGCTACCCGCCGCTGGACGATTACGTCGGCAAGTGGGAACCGCCGTACACCCAGAACTTCATGACGCAGAGCGCCTTCCGCTGGATGGTGCTGGGGCATCGCGAGATCGCCGACATGATCACCGCGCTGATCTGCCACGGCACCTTCACCCGGTTCCCGAAGCTGCGGGTCGCGAGCGTCGAGAACGGCAGCGGCTGGATCTACCCGCTGTTCCACGATTTCGAGGATCTGCAGAAGAAGATGCCGCAGAACTTCCCCGAGCATCCGCACGATGTGTTCCGCCGCAACATCTGGGTCAGCCCGTTCTGGGAGGGCTGTGTCTCCGATGTGGTCAACACCGTCGGCTGGGACAAGGTGCTGTTCGGGTCGGACTATCCGCATCCCGAGGGGCTCACCGAGCCGAAGGGGTTCTGGAAGTACGCCGAGGGCATGGACGTCCGGCGCACCTACGATTTCATGGGCGACAACGCCCGCCGGTTCATGGGCCTGCCTCTCGCCAACCCGGACCCCGAGGCCGTCAAACCGCCGGTGATGGCCCGCGCCTGATCACAGCGCGCGCTCAGCTGGTCGGTTCGAAGGTGATGTTGGCCACCGCGTCACGGATGAGCCCGACCATGGCGTTGATCAGGTCACTCGACTGCCTACTGCGGGTGTAGCTGCGCATCACGATCCTGCGCATCCCGAGGCCCGGCACGTCCAGCCAGTCCACCCCGTCCTGGGGCAGGCCCTGCAACGCCAGCATCGGGATCAGCGCCATGCCCTCGCCCGCCGCCACCAGCGCCAGTCCGGTCTGGGTGTTGAAATAGCGGTGGGCGGTGGGTTGATCCATGCCGGTGGCCCGGCGCAGGCGTGCAATGGCGCGCGTGCTGGCCGCCGAGGTCCCGACCCCGAGCCAGGGCAGATTGAGCTTGCTGATCTCGGTGACGTCCGGGGCCAGGGTGCCCGCGGGCACCACCAGCTTCCAGGGATCATCGAGCAGGGGCACCTCGGTCATGCCCACCGGCAGTCGCCGGGGCGTGTCCTCGGCGTCCAATTCCACGATGGCAGCGTCCAACTCGTCGGACTTCATGGAGCGCATCAGCTCGTCTTCCTCGTCCTCGACGAGTTCGATGCGCACATCGGGTTGGACGCGACGCCACTCCGGCAGCGCCGGCGCGATGACTGCGCTCAGAAAACTCTGGAACCCACCGATGCGCATGGTGCCGTGAACCTCGGCATCACCGCGCGCCAGCCTGGCCTCGGCGGCCGCCAGCGTCTGCTCGATCTGCTGACCGGCCTCGGCCAGCGCCCAGCCCTCCGGCGTGAGGGCCGATCCCTGGGTGGTGCGCGTCATCAGCACCCGGCCGGTTTCGCGTTCCAGCCGGGAGATCTGCTGGGACACCGCCGACGGCGTCAGGAGCAGTTCGTCCGCCGCGGCGAGGACGCCGCCTGCACGCGCCACGGCCAGCAGATAGCGCAGCCGGCGCGGGTCCAGATCCATTAAGAAATGCTACATCGGATGTGCATTTCTATTCAATTGTGTTTAACGCAGCCGACCTCGATACTTTTCGGTGAAAGCAGCGAGATCGAAGGCGGAGCACATGATTGCGGCAACTCTGGGGTGGATCGGGACGGCAGGCACGCTGGTGGCGTACCTGTCCCTGAGTCGCGGCTGGTTGTCCAACGCCTCCCGGCGCTACGCCGCGCTGAACATCGTCGGCGGCGTGCTCGGCGGCACCGCGAGTGCGCTGTACGGCGCTTGGCCCAGCGCCGCATCGAACTATGCCTGGGCAGCCATCGGCGCCATGAGCGTCGCCGCCCTGTACCGGGACGGGGCCGCACGCACCCGGTTGCCGGCCGAGGCGTGTGCGGCGTCCTGACCTCGCGTCAGGACGCTCTCTTCGCTGCGGGCGGCGAGTAGTTGGGCTTGCCCAATCCGAGGACATGCTGGGCGATCATGTTGCGGAACACCTCGAGGGTCCCGCCGTAGATCCCCACCAGCGGGGCAAAGCGGTACACGTACTCGCTGCGGTCGTCGCAGCCGCCGTCGGCGCCGATCGGCAGCGCGGCCACCGATCCGGCGACGTCCATCAGGTCGGGTGCAACATCACGCATGGTCTGCGCCAGCGCTACACGACCGAAGATGCTCGGCGCGGACAGCGATGCCTCGATACGGGCGATGCTGCGGCCCAGGCGGTATCCGACCGAGGCGTCATCGATGGCGCCCGAGCGCTGCACCACGGCGGCGACGTTGTCGGCGGCCTCGACCATGAAGCCGGCCTGATGCGCCATGATCGCCACATCGGCCAGCCCGTCATCGGCGGCCGCGACCGCACCGTGCTCGGCGTCCAGCGGTTCGCGCACCACGGTCCAGCCGCCGTTGACCTCACCGAGGCGGTACTTGTCGTCGACGCGGACATCGGAGTAGTAGACGATGTTCGTGCGGTCCCCGTCCACGGTGCGGATGCCCTGGATCTCGACGCCGGGCAGATCCAGCGGCACCAGGAACATGGTGAGGCTCTTGTGCTTCGGCGCGTCCGGGTCGGTGTTGGTGATCAGGAAGGTGTACGTGCAGTTGTGCGCCCCGGTGGTGAACATCTTGGAGCCGTTGATGATCCATTGGTCACCGTCGCGCACGGCGCGGGTCTTGCAGGTGGCGACATCGGAGCCGCCCTCGGGTTCGGTGTAACCCAGGCACAGCCGCACCGTCCCGTCGAAGACACCGGACAGCACCTCGTCACGGATCTCGTCGGGGGCGAACTTGGCCACCGAGCGCGCCACCATCGACGTGGTACCCCAGGTCACCCAGGGCACCTCTGCGCGGCGCTTCTCCAGTTCCCAGATGCGCCGCCGCACCCGGCTGAACCCGCCGTCGGCCTCGGTCTTCCATTCTTTCTCCAGGTACCCGGCGGCCCCGAGCGCCAGGTGCACGCCCTCGTCGAAGTTGTCACCGGTCTCGCGGTCGCGGCGGATGACATCCTTGGTCACCACGCCCGCCAGGAACTCACGGACCTCGGCCTGAAACGCCTTGTCCTCCGCGGACAGTTCTACTGCTGAGAAGTCCATCGCTGTGCTGCTCCTTAGACCTGGGCCGACTGGCTCTCGCGCGCGGTGACGAGCCGCGCGATGTGTACTGCGGTGGCGCCCGGGTCTCCGCCGGCGAGCGCCCAGCCGCGGGCCCGGACCAGGTAGGCGGTGGCGGCGGCCTCGGCCGACACCCCGAGCCCGCCCTGGACATGCACGGCGACGGTGGCGGCCTTGGCGGCCTCCTCGGACATGAACACGAATGCCGACGGCGCGAGTTCGGGTCGTTCCTGTGGTTCGTTGTCCAGGAACCATGCCGCGCGCCGGGCCAGGCCGCGCCCGCTCTGGACGGTGATGGCGATATTGGCCAACGGGTGCGAGATGCCCTGCAAGGTGCCGATCGGCACGCCGAGGGTGTAGCGGGATTTGGCGAACTCGGCGGCGATGGTCATGGTTTCCTCGACGAGGCCCACCAGCGCGRCCGCCGTGAGCAGTCGCCACTCATCGAGTGCCCGTTGGTATTCGGCCAGGGCCTCGGGGCCACTGCCGAGCACGACGCGGTCGTCGGCGGCGGCCGGGTCCACCCAGGCCATCGGCAGTTTGCCGATGTTGTCGACCTTGGCCGGCGGGCTGGAGTAGCCGAGCTTCACGATGTCCTCACCGTCGCGCACGATGATCTGCCCGGCGATCGACCCGGCGGGGATCAGTCGCGCGCCGCTGGGCGCCACCTGTTGTGGGTCCAGCGCGACCAGGGTGGTGCCCGCCACGATGCCGTCGGCGTCATCACCGGTCAGCGCACCCAGGCGCGCCAGCAGCCGAGCGGCGACCACGTGGTCGATCCACGGGACCGGGGCCAGGTAGCGCCCGATCTCTTCGGCGACCAGCGTCAGGTCGACCAGGGTCGCCCCGTCACCGCCGACCGACTCGGGCAGGCCCATGGTCGTTGCGCCCATGCTGCACAACCGTTCCCACAGGCTCTTGTCGAATCCGCTTGCCTCGGCGGCGCGCACGGTCTCGATATCGGAGTGCGTCTTGAAGAACTGCTTGTATGCGGCCTGCAGGTCCTTGTGGTCCTCGGTCAGGCTGTAGTCCAGCCTGCGCAATTCGTAGCGGTCCATGCTCAGTTCTCCCGGTTCCCGGTTTCGCCGAAGAAGAACTCGGCGGCGTTGTTGTAGAGGTAGTTGTCCAGCACCTCGGCGGGCAGGTCCAGCGCGAGCGCTTCGGGCACCACGCGTTCCATCCGCAGTACCGGATAGTCCGACGCGAAGATGATCTTCTTCGGCCCGCGGGTCCGCATGTAGTGCAACAGGCTGTCCGGCAGCCGTTTCGGTGACCACGCCGAGGTCATCAACCGCAGGTTCTGGTACTTGATCAGCATTCTGATCGCGACATCCCACCACGGGTCCGCACCGTGGATCATGCAGAGCTTCAGCTCGGGGAAGCGGACGCACACCCGGTCCAGGTGGATCGGGTTCTGCACCTCACCCGGGATCGGCGGACCCGGCATCCCGGTGTTGACACACAGTGGCAGTTCCAGCTCGGCACACTTGGTGTAGAGCGGGTAGTAGACCGCGTCGCTGGGCGGATACTGGCCGTCGGCCCAGAAGCTGGGGCCGACAACGGTATAGGCGACCGGCAGATCCTTCGTGATGGCGGCCAGCTCGCGCAGGGACGGGATGGGCCGCAACAGGTTGACCCCGCCCATCGCCAGCGCGAACCGCTCCGGATGGGCCTCGACGAACTTGCGCGCCGTCACCGAGGGTTTGGCCAGTGAGTCCATCAGGATCGCCTTGCGCACCCCGTGGGTGTCCATCTCGTCGAGCAGGGCCGAAAGGTCGATCGGGTCGTACATCGACTTCGGGCCCTTGAAGTAGTCGTCGCGCACCTTCGTCATGAAGGTGGGCTGCTGTTCCGTCTCGCCGAAATGCACATTGGCCAGACAGTCGATAACTCGCGTTGTCATACCGTCCCCATCGCCGCTGCCTCGACCGCGTGGCTCTTCGCCCACCGGTAATCGGCCTTGCCGTTGCCGAGCCTGCGTACCTGCTCGACGAAGAGCACCTCCTTGGGCGCCTTGAAACGCGCCAGCACCGTGCAGCTGTGCTCGCGCAACAACTCTGCGGTCGCCGTGGCGTCCGGGTGCAGCGCGACGATCGCGACGATCTCCTCGCCCCACCGCTCACTGGGCCTGCCGACCACCAGGGCGTCGACGACATCGGGGTGCGCCCGCAACGCTGCCTCGACCTCCTCGACGAAGACCTTCTCCCCACCGGTGTTCACCACCAGCGAGTCCCGGCCGTACAGCCGCAGGCTGCCATCGGGATCCAGTGCCGCACGGTCCCCGGAGACCACCACCCGCTGGCCGCCGACCTCGGGGAAGGTCTTGGCGGTGGCGTCGGCGTCGTCGAAGTACCCCAGCGGGATCCGGCCGTTTCGGGCCACCCAGCCCACCTCGGCCTCACCGGGTTCCAGGAAGCGGGTGTAGTCCTCGGCGAGCACCAGACCGCCGGGCCGCAACTGGAAGGTGTCGGCGGTGTCGGTCTGGCGCTGGGTGTGCCCGAAACCCATGTTCCCGGTCTCCGAGGAACCGAAGCCGTTGATGATGGTGATCTGCGGGATGTGATCCAGCAGGGCCCGTTGATGTTTCGGGTTGGTGGCCGCGCCACCGGTGCCGATGGCGAACATCGAGGACAGGTCATAGGACCGCCGGCCGAGCTCTTCGACGATGGGGGCGGCGTACGCGTCGCCCACCATCGTCATCAGCCCGACCTTCTCGCGCTCCGCGGTCTCCAGCACGGTGCGCGGATCGAACTTCGCCTTGGTGTCGTGCAGCACGACGGTCTGCCCGGACAGCAGCCCGGAGAACGCCGTCCACAACCCGGCAGCGTGCATCAGCGGCGAGACCGCGAACCACGGCGGCCCGGCGTGCGCCACCTTGTCGTGGATCTCCCCGACCTCGTCGTGATCGGCCCCGTTCATCGAGGACACGTAGATGTCCCCCTGGCGCCACAGCACACCCTTGGGGCGCCCGGTGGTGCCGCCGGTACAGATCATCAACAGATCGTCCGGGGACGGTGCCGACACGCAATCCGAATCCCCCTCGGCCAGTGCGTCTTCCATTCGTACCGCACCGGGAAGTTCGTGCCCTTCGCCGTCATCGACCGAGATGAGCAGTTCGGCGTCCAACACGTCGGCGAACTTGGCCCCCAGCGAACGGTGATAGATCACCGCCCGCGGCTTCAGGTAGGCCAGCAGGTCGGCGACCTCGACCGGCGAGTAGTAGTAGTTGACGTTGACCGGCACCGTCCGGGCCTTCAGGCACCCGATCACCATCTCCGGATACAGATCGTTGTGCAAGATCACTGCGACGCGATCCTGCCCGCATTCCCATCGGTGCAGTTCATCGCGTTCGCGGTGCGCACCCAGCCCGCGACCGGCCAGGAAGTTCGCCAGCCGCCGGGTCCGGTCCGCACCCTCGGCGAAGGTGGTGCGCCGTGTTCCGCACACCGTCATCTCCCGGTCCGGGACCGCCTGGGCGATGGCGTCGATGACGGCGCCGATGGTCCATTCGCTCATCGCGCTGGCTACGCCGACACCAGGTGCGCGACGCCGGGCGCGACCCGGGTGACATCGCCGAGCAGCTCGAGTGCGTTGTCGCGCATGACCTTCCTGGTGTCCTCCAGACTGAACTCCGGGAATTGCGGGATGTCGGCGGTGAACGTGGTCGGGTCCGCCAGGCCCTCACCGTGCGGCCAGTCCGAGCCGAACAGGATCTTGTCCACACCGATGGTGGCCGCGAGCAGCTTCACATCGTCCTCGTAGTACGGCGCGATCCAGACGTTGTTGCGCAGCTGTTCCACCGGGTCCTCCTTGAAGTGGTACGGCGCATTGTTGGCGGCCTTCTTGAGACGCTTGATCAGCCGGTAGACGAAGTGGGAGCCGTTCTCGATGCTGGCGACCTTCAGCGTGGGATGCCGGGTGAACACCTGGTGCACGATCATCGAGGCCATCGTGTCGTGGATGGCGCGGTCGTCCATGATCACCATGTCCAGCGGGTCGCGCTTGCCGAATCCCTTGAACACCCCGCTGCCGCCCCACAGTGCCGGGATCGCCATGTATCCGGAGTCGGACAGGTGGAACACCACCGCGACGCCGGCCTCGGCCAGCCGGGCCCAGACCGGGTCGTGCGACGGGTCACCCAGCGAGCGTGGCCTGGCCACCCCGGGCACCGGAGCCGGGCGCACGCAGACCAGCTTGGCGCCGCGGCCGATGACGAATTCGGCCTCCTCGACCGCCTTCTGCGGATCGGCCAGCGAGATGATCGGCGCGGAGATGAAGCGTCCGTCGGGCCGCTCGAAGCCCCAGTCCTCGTCCAGCCACAGATTGAAGGCGTGCACCGAGGCCATGGTGGCCTCGATATCGTGCTTGAGCCCTTCCTCCACGCCGCAGGCGAACGTCGGCAGCATGAACACCGTTTCGAGGTGCTGACGGTCGAGCACCTGCAGCCGGGCGTCACGGTTCTGGTACTCGGGATGCTCGGACAGCCGGTCGACCTTCATCAGCGACGCGGGGTCGACGCCCTCGGGGATCTCGCCGCGGAACAGCAGGTCCAGGCAGCCGGGTTCGATGATCGGGTCGAAGGTCGGGTTGGGGATGAAGTGGTTGACCGTCCCTCCGAACACCGCCAGCGTCCGCTTGCCGTCCTGCACCATCTGCACACCGCGGCTCCTGAACTCCTTGGGCAGGTGCCGCGTGAAGGCATCGATCGGCTCGTAGTAGTGGTTGTCGACGTCGACGGCCAGGTAGGGCAGACGCTCTGGTGTGTCAGACATGTGGGTCAACCTTTCAATGCTGTTTCAGTGCAGGGAAGTTCGGCGGCCGCTTCTCGAAGAACGCGGTGATGCCTTCGACCAGGTCGGGGCGCACCATGGACTCGTGCATGAGGGACTCGGCGCGCGCACTCACGTCGGTGACCGCGTCGTGGGCGTCGCCGTAGAGCTGGCGCTTGATGACCGCCATCGAGGCCGGTGAACAGTTGCGGGCCAGATCCTCGGCGTACGCGAGCGCGGTGGCGAGCAGATCTTCGGGCGGCACAACCTCTTTGACCAGGCCGAGCTTGGCGGCTTCATCGGCGAAGAAGGTGCGCCCGGACAGCAGCAGGTCTGCGGCAGCTCCCCATCCGGCCAGCCGGGGCAGAATCCAGGTGATGCCGTACTCGCCGATCAGTCCGCGCCGCGGGAAGGCGGTGGCGAACTTCGCGCCGTCCGCGGCGAACCGGACATCGCACATCAGGGCATGGGTCAGGCCGATACCGACGCACGCGCCGTTGATCGCGGCGATCACCGGCTTACGCAGGGTGGTCAGAAAGTGCGGATGGCGTTCACCGACGATCTTGCTGACATCGGTGTCCGCGCCGATGGACGCGCCGAGATCCTGCATGGCACCCATATAGGCCCCGGCGCAGAATCCGCGGCCGGTGCCGGTGAGCACGACGGCCCGGACCGCCTCGTCGGCCTCGGCACGGTCGAAGGCCGCGTATACCCCGCGGGAGATGTCGGCGCCCCAGGAGTTCAGCCGCTCCGGGCGATTGAGGGTGATGACGGCGACGCCACCGGCGGTGACCTCGTACAGCACCGCCTCTGTACTCACACTGTCCGCGACGGTCACAGGTCGGCCACCTCCCGTTTGAGCATACTTACTGTATACCTATCGGTAGTGCATTCCGCAAGCCCCCCGGATGCGCTTCGACCAGCGAAAACTTGCCGAAATCAGAGGAAGTCGCTGCCGCCGTCGACGTTGATGTTGGCGCCGGTCATGTAGGAGTTGCGCCTGGACGCCAAAAAGGCGGCGACGGGCCCGATCTCACTGGTCTGCCCGGCCCGCGGCAGGTGCGCGGGGTGACCGAAGTGCTCGTCGATGGCCGACATCAGCGCATACGGATCGCTGCCGTCCACGCCCACCGATTCGGCCCAGCCCAGCAGGGCCTCCGAGGAGATGCTGCCAGGGGACACCACATTCACCATGATCTCGTCGGGCGCCAACTGCAGCGACAGGTTCTTCGAGACACTGTTCACCGCAGCCTTGGCCGCGGTGTAGGCCGGCAACCGGGTGCTCTGCCGTTGGGTCGAATGTGCCGAGAAGTTCACGATGCGCGCCCATTCCGCCTTGCGCAGCAACGGGAGTGCGGCTCGCACGCAACGCACCATGCCCATCAGGCCGGCATCGAAGGCTTCCTGCCACTGCTGGTCGGTCAGCTCTTCGAAGTTGCCTGCCGCGCCGGGGCCGACGGTATTGATGAGCGCGTTGAGCTCCCCGTCCCAGCGTTCAGCCAGGTCGGCGAACACCCGTTGCACCGCGGCGTCGTCACCGATGTCGGCGACGATCGCCACGGCGTCCGGACTCCCCCGTCGGGCCAGATCCGCCGTGGCGGCGTCGAGCACGTCCGCGGACCGTCCGATGATCGCCACCCGGGCCCCGTCGTCGGCAAGGCATTGCGCCGTGGCGAATCCCATGCCACGGCCACCGCCGACGACGACGGTTGCGGCACCGGCGAATCCGAGATCCACGAGCTATATCACCTCCCGGGTCGCTCCGCTCCCGCCCTCCGCCTGCTAGCTGCCGGTCCAGTTCGGCGCGCGCTTCTCGGCGAACGCCGTGGCCCCCTCGATGGCGTCCTTGGACGCGAACACCGGGCCGATGAGCTCGTTCTGCTTCTGCCACATCTCGGCCTGGCTCCACTCGGCCGACTTCACGATGACCTCTTTGGTCGCCGCCACCGCCAGCGGACCGTTCGCGGTGATCTTCTCGGCCAGTTCCAGCGCACCGGCGAGCGCCTCGCCCGGCTCGGTCAGCTTGTTGACGAAGCCCCACTGGGCGGCGTCCTCGGCGGTGAAATGCTCACCGGTGAGCGCCAATTCGAGAGCCTTCTGATACGGGATGCGATGCGGCAGCCGCAGCAGCCCACCGCCGGCGGCCACCAGTCCGCGCTTGACCTCCGGGATGCCGAACTTCGCTGTCCGCGAGGCCACGATGAGGTCGGTGGCGAGCACCATCTCGGTGCCACCTGCCAGCGCGTAACCCTCGACGGCGGCGATCACGGGTTTGCGGGGCGGGCGCTCGGTGAAACCGATACCGCGCCCTTCGACATAGGGCAGCTCGCCGGAAGCGAAGGCCTTCAGGTCCATCCCGGCGCTGAAGTTCCCACCGGCACCGGTGAGGATCGCCACCGACAGCTCCGGGCTGTCGTCGAGCTCATCCATCGCGGCCGCGAGGCCTTGTGCCACAGGCAGATTGAACGCATTTCGCGCCTCGGGCCGGTTGATGGTGATGACCAGGGTGCGGCCCCGGCGCTCGGTCAGGATTTCGTCGGCCACTCTCGGTCCTCGCATTCGAAGAAATGGGGCGGGTYGGATCCCGGAAAACATTACTATATTGATTACGGTAGCCGGACGAGAGCGCCGTATAACCCACCCGAGAACGTGCGTACCGGCCACGACGGTATGGCTACCGGTAAGCTTGACGGTTCACTGCCCGAGCCCGGAAAGTGAACCGCTGCGAGCCGCAGCATCGATCGCGAAAGAGGTGCCCGCCGTGGCGAAGCAACCGGTTGCCGAGAAACGACAGCGCCGCGAGCGCGGATCGATCAATCCCGACGACATCATCAAGGGCGCCTTCGAACTCGCCGAGCAGGTCGGTATCGACAACCTCAGCATGCCGTTGCTCGGAAAGCACCTGGGTGTCGGCGTCACCAGCATCTACTGGTACTTCCGCAAGAAGGACGACCTGCTCAACGCGATGACCGATCGCGCGCTCAGCGAGTACGTGTTCGCCACGCCGTATGTGGAGGCCAAGGACTGGCGCGAGACGCTGCGCAACCACGCGCGCACCATGCGCAAGACCTTCACCGGCAATCCGATCCTGTGCGATCTGATCCTCATCCGCGCCGCGCTGAGCCCGCGCGCCGCGAAACTCGGTGTGCTGGAGATGGAGAAGGCGATCTCCGGGCTCGTCGAGGCCGGGTTGAGCGCCGAGGACGCCTTCGACACCTATTCGGCGGTCACCCTGCATGTCCGGGGCTCCGTGGTGCTGCAGCGCCTCGCGGAGAAGAACACCGGCGACGAGGGGCCGGGCGCCTATGACCAGACCCTGGTCATCGATCCGGAGGTCGCACCGCTGCTGGCGCAGGTGACCAGTGAGGGTCACAGCTTCGGGGCCTCCGACGAGAACAACTTCGAGTTCGGCCTGGACTGCATCCTGGAGCACGCGAGCCGCCGGCTCGAGGGTGGCAGCAAAGCGAAAACCCCGGCCCCGAAGGGCCGGGGTAAGTCCGCCCGGTAGTTCAGACTCTCGAGGTCATACCTCGATGCTGATCACACTTCAATGACGAGTCCGCCGCCCTGACCGCCGCCGGCGCACATCGCCGCCACGCCGATACCGCCGCCGCGACGCTGCAGTTCGTAGATCAGGGTGGTGATCATCCGGGCGCCTGAGGCGGCGATCGGATGGCCCAGGCTGCAGCCGCTGCCGGAGAAGTTGACCAGTTCTTCGTCGAGGCCGTATTCGCGCACCGCCGCCACCGGTACCGAGGCGAAGGCCTCGTTGATCTCCCACAGCGCCACGTCGGAGGGCTTGAGGCCGGCGCGGTCGAGGACCTTGCCGATCACCTTCACGCCACCCAGTCCGGTGTCCTTGGCCGGCACGCCGACCGAACCCCAGGCCCGCACCGTGGCGAGCACATTGAGGTTCTCCGCGGCCGCGTAGTCGTCGGCGACCACCGCGACAGCAGCGGCAGCATCATTGGTGCCACTACTGTTGCCCGCGGTGATGGAGAATCCTTCGATCTCCGGGTGCAGGACCTTGAGGCCGGCGAGCTTCTCCACGGTGGTGTCCCGGCGCGGATGCTCGTCGACGCTGAATTCGATGACCGAGCCGTCGGGCTGGGTCACCTTGAGGGGCACGATCTCGTCGAGGAACTTTCCCGCATCCTGCGCGGCGACCGCACGCTGATGGGAGCGCGCCGCCCAGGCGTCGAGTTCCTCGCGGGTCAGCCCGTAGGACTGTGCGGTGTTCCACCCCACGGTGATGGACATGTCGCGGGACGGTGCGTCCGGGGCCTCCGGGTGAATGGGCGGCAGCCAGCGCTCCTCGAACTTCAGCTCCGGACCGGGAATGCGCTGGTTCATCAGCGGCGTCATCGACAGCGATTGCACACCACCGGCGAGCAGCACCCGCTCCATACCGGAGCCGATCTGGGCCGCTGCATTGCCGATCGCGGTGAGGCTGCCCGCGCAGTGCCGGTTCACGGCCTGGCCGGGCGCATTCTCGTACCCTGCCACCAGTGCGACGTAGCGCGCGAGGTCGCCGCCACCGTAATGCGATTCGGCGATGATGATGTCGTCGATGACCGACGGATCGATACCTGCGCGCCGGACCACTTCGGGCATGACCGCGCCGAGCAGTGCCTCCGGCGGCGTGTTGACCAGGGTCCCCTTGAAGGACCGGCCGAT
Source organism: Mycobacterium sp. P4_H6 (assembly GCF_056400845.1). Classification (NCBI taxonomy): domain Bacteria; kingdom Bacillati; phylum Actinomycetota; class Actinomycetes; order Mycobacteriales; family Mycobacteriaceae; genus Mycobacterium; species Mycobacterium sp. P4_H6. The sequence continues at coordinate 63,956 of NZ_JBFUKN010000025.1, forward strand.
GGCGGTGCGGGCAGCACCGACGATCACGGGTTGGGGCATATCTTTCCGCCTTTACGATATCCGTTGTTTATGTAAACGTAGCACCCACTGTAGGCGCTCCGTTGTGCGGTTGGCTACTGCGGTTCCGGCACGTGGAAATGCTCGTCACGCAGCCGGAACGCCTCCTTGGTCCCGTGCTGGGCGCGGGTCTTGACGAAGTTGAACTCCCCCGGCGAAAACTGCAGGTTGGTGCCGTAGGCGTGGAACATGTAGCTCGCGACCTCTTCGCCCTGATACGCCTGACTCTGCTCGACCCACCGGAAGGCTTCCTTGGCGATGACCACGCCGTCGGCGGGCATCTTGGCGGCCTTCTGTGCCCAGTACTGCGCCCGGGCCGCGACCTTGTCGGCATCGCAGGTGTCGGTGAAGACACCGAGGTGCTCGACGGTGCCGGCTTCGATGATGTCGCCGGTGAGCAGCATCCGGCGCGCCAGCACCGGGCCGAGCCGGTGGAAGAACATGTGCAGGCTGCCCAGCGCCGGACCCAGGAAACGGGTGGCGGGCATCCCGATCTTGGTGTCGCGGGCGATCACCGAGATGTCGGTCATCAGTGCCATCTCGAAACCGCCGCCGAGGGCATAGCCGCTGATCTCGCCGACGGTGACCTTCGGGAAGCCCAGGAAGTTGTGGTAGAAGTCAAACGACTTGCGGTCCACCGTGAGTCGGCGGCGCTGGCTGGGCCGGGACTTCTTGGGAGCGGACTCCTTCTCCTTCTCGCCATACCAGCCGTAGGCATTGTTCATATCGGCGCCGGTGCTGAACACTCCCTCGGCACCGCGCAGCAACACGACGGTGATGTCGTCATCATCGGCGACGGTATCGAGGTGGCGCGCGATCTCATCGCGCATGGCCGCGTCATAGGAGTTGCGCTGTTTCGGGTTGTTGAAGGTGATGGTGGCGATGCGTCGATCCGCATCGACCTCGAAGAGCACCCGGTCGTCAGTCATGCGAAATCAGCCTCGCTTCAATGGTTTTATCGGTTCCGGCGGCCAGCGTGGTCCGCCGGGCCGCGGTCAGATGGTCGGCCGCCAGCTTGGTGGCGCGCGCGACATTGCCCTCGGAGATCGCGGCGAGCAGACGCTGATGGTCACGCAGGGCTGCCCGCATCGTCTTCTCGTTCACGTCGTCGCCCCACACCTGCGACTCGTGGGTGGACCAGATCAGTTCCAGCGAGCCGATCAGCAGGATCATCGGCTCGTTACCGCACCGCGCCACCAGGACCTCGTGGAAGCGGCGGGCATTGCGCACGTACTGCGCCGAATCATCGAACTGTGCCGTCTGGGTGTCGATCTCGGCCTGCAGATGAGGTACCACCTCGGTGGCGCGATCCGCGCGGGCCGCGCACATGCCCGCGCAGATCGGCTCCAGGTGCAGCAGGGCGCCGCTGACATCGGCCGGGGTGGCGGCGCGGGTCTGCAGCACCATGCTGATCATGTGTGCGGTGCGTTCCGCGGACGGCAGCTGGACCACCGCCCCGCCCATGTTGCCCCGTCGCACCGAGATCAGGCCGTCGGTCTCCAACAGGTGGATCGCCTCGCGCAGCGCCGGCGGGCTGACGCCGAACTCCTGGAACAAATTCTCCTGGGTCGGCAGGATGTCACCGGCACGCAGCCGACCGGACAGGATGTCGTCACGCAGTTTGGACGCAACGATCTCGGCAACCCGTGGCTGCCGGATGCGCCGGGCGCGTCCTTCCATCGACGACCTTTCCTTGCTAACTTGTACAAGATAGTAACCGCATCGCCTACTGTATGGGCAACTGTATGGATATGGAAAGGCCGGGTGCCAGGTGAGCGACGGTTCGGTGACCACCTCCCGCAGAGACTCCGTCCTGCGGATCACGCTCGATCGGCAGGCACGCCGAAACTCCCTGGACCACCAGATGATCGACGATCTGGTCGGCATCCTGACCGCTGCCGCCAGTGATGATTCGCTGCGCGCCCTCTTCATCACCGGCGCCGGTGACCACTTCTGCACCGGTGCCGACTGGGTGTCCACCAATGCGTCCGACGAACGTCCCCGCACCGGCGACCTGGTCCGGCGCATCCCGCACACCGCCCACCGGGTGATCGAACTCGTCGCCACCATCCACCTGCCGGTGGTCTGCGCTGTCCGCGGCTGGGCCGTCGGGCTGGGCTGCAACCTGGCCCTGGCCGCGGACTTCACCGTCGCCGACACCGGCGCCACCTTCTGGGAGCCGTTCATCTCCCGGGGATTCAGCCCGGACTCGGGTTCCACCTGGCTGCTCCCCCGGCTGGCCGGCGTGGCCCGCGCCAAGCGGATGCTGCTGCTCGGCGAGAAGGTCAGCGGCACCGACGCCGCCGACTGGGGGCTGATCCACGGCGCGGTGCCCGCCGACGAGGTGCAGACCGCCGCCGATGAACTGCTGGCCCGGCTGTCCAGTGGACCCACGGTCGCCATCGGGCTGGCCAAACAGGCCATCGCCTACGGCCAGCACGCCACCCTGCCCCAGTCCATGAACCAGGAGCTCTCCAATCTGGAACTCTCCTGCCGCACCGCCGATTTCAAAGAGGGCCTGGCCGCGTTCCGGGAACGCCGCGACCCCGACTTCCAGGGGCGCTGAAAGGAATCATGAGCTACGACACGATCACCTACGACGTCGACGGCCACAAGGCCACCATCACCATGAACCGGCCCGACGCGCTCAACGCGTTGTCGCCGCACATGATCACCGAACTGCGGGCGGCCTACCGACGAGCCGAGGACGATGACAACGTGTGGCTGATGATCGTCACCGCCAATGGGCGGGCGTTCTGCACCGGCGCCGATGTCAAGGAAATCCCCGGCGACGGCAAGGTGCTCAACGAACGCCCCTACCTGTCCACCTACGAACAGTGGGAGGCTCCACAGGAGGGCACCCCGCCGTTTCGGACCATGACCAAACCCGTCATCGTCGCCGTCAACGGAATCTGTTGCGGTGCAGGGCTGGACTGGGTGACCACCGGGGATATCGTCATCGCCTCGGACAAGGCCACCTTCTTCGACCCGCATGTCAGCATCGGCCTGGTCGCCGCCCGGGAGATGGTGCGACTGGCGCGTGCGCTACCGCGTTCGGTGGCGCTGCGGATGGCGCTGATGGGCAAGCACGAGCGGATGACGGTCGAGCGTGCCTACGAACTCGGGTTGATCACCGAGATCGTCGAACACGACAAACTGCTGGAGCGCGCCCACGAGATCGCCGACACCGTGAATCTCAATGCGCCGCTGGCGGTACGCGGTACCCGGCTCGCCATCCACAAGACTCTGGATCTGCCGTTGCACGAGGGTGAGATCCTGGCCGAGACGTTCCGGGAACGGGTCACCCGCACCGAGGATGCGCTGGAGGGGCCGCGCGCGTTCGTGGAGAAGCGCACACCCAACTGGCAGGCCCGGTAGTCATGGCAGCCACCATCCTGCTCGATTTCGACCACCACACGCACGTCGCCACCGTGACGCTCAACCGCCCCGACGCGCTGAACTCGTTCAACCGCGCCATGTGCCACGAGATGCGCGACGCCTGGCACACCATCAAGGACGACGAGGGCATCAACGCCGTGGTGCTGCGCGCCGCCGGTGACCGCGCCTTCAGCGCGGGACTGGACGTCAAATCCAGCTATGGACAACCCGGGATCGTGTGGAACCACGAGGATCCGGGCGAGCTGCTCAGCCCCAAATGGCAGAAGATGTGGAAGCCGGTGGTCTGCGCGGTACAGGGCATGTGCACCGCGGGAGCGCTGTACTTCGTCAACGAGTCCGATGTGGTGATCTGTTCACAGGAGGCCGCCTTCTTCGACTCCCATGTCAGCGCCGGGCTGGTGTCAGCGCTGGAGCCGATCGGGCTGATGCGCCGGGTCGGTCTCGGGGACACCCTGCGGATGGCGTTGATGGGCAACGACGAGCGCGTCGGCGCCGACACCGCGCTGCGGATCGGACTGGTCACCGAGGTGGTGTCCCGAGACGCACTGTGGAGCCGCGCCGATGAGATCGCCACCGCCATCGCCGCGAAACCACCGACCGCGACCCAGGGCACCGTCAAGGCCATCTGGGAGTCACTGGACAAACCGTACCGGGCCGCGATGGACCACGGACTGATCTACACCCGGCTGGGCAACCCGATCGCCAAGGATGAGCTCGCCGCACGGCCGATCCCCAAGACGCCGCCACGGATCCGTTGATGTCCCATCCGCTTTCGCGACGCATCAGCACCGTACTGGACCTGGCTCCGTCGGCGCCGGCGCTGCAGTACGACGGCCAGTGGTCCAGCTGGGGGCAACTCGCCACCCTGGCGCGGCGCATCGGCGCGCTCACCGGCCCCGTCCGGGTCGGGATCATGCTGCGCAATCAGCCCGCCCACGTCGCCGCCCTGCTCGGCGTGCTGGAGACCGGCGGCACCGTCGTGGTCATCAACCCGTCCCGCGGCGATGACCGCACCCGCGCCGATATCGCCGCACTCGGGCTGCCGGTGCTCATCGGGCTGGACGACGACATCGCCAACCTGGTGACACCGTCGGTCACCGGCACGGTGATCACCATCTCCGATCTCGACACCGCCCCGACGGAGTTGTTGGGCACCACCATCGATGACGCCCGCCGCCCCGGCGTCGCGGTGTGGATGTTGACCAGCGGGACCACCGGACCACCGAAGCGCGTCGACCTCACCTACGACATGCTGGCCCGCAGCGTGCTGGGACAGCAGCCGTGGCAGGAACCCACCGAGCTGCGGCGCGGGGTGGCGATCGTGAACTCCCCCCTGGTGCACGTCGGCGGGGTGTTCCGGATTCTGCTGTGTATCAGCGAAGCCCGGTCATTTGTGCTGCTCCCCAAGTTCGACCTGCAGCGCTGGGCCGACGCCGTGCGTGAGCACACACCGCGCGCGGTCTCGCTGGTGCCGGCGGCGCTGCGGATGGTGCTGCACTCCGAACTCACCCGTGAGGATCTCGCCGGCGTGCGTGCGGTCACCTCCGGGACCGCCCCGTTGTCCGCCGACGATGCCGACGCCTTCACCGCGAAGTTCGGCATACCGGTCCTGACCTCTTATGCGGCCACCGAATTCGGCGGCGGGGTGGCCGGTTGGACGCTGGCCGACCATCAGCAGTACTGGCAGGCCAAGCGTGGCAGCGTGGGCCGGGCGAATCCCGGTGCGCAATTACGGGTGGTCGACGAGGCGGGGCGCGTCCTCGGCCCGGACGAGCACGGGTTGTTGGAAGTCATTCCTGCCCAGATGTCTTCCAGGGACTGGATCCGCACCACCGACCTCGCGCGCATCGACGCCGACGGGTTCGTGTGGATCTTGGGCCGCGCCGATCAGGCCATCATCCGGGGCGGCTTCAAGGTGATGCCCGACGATGTGCGCACCGCCCTGGAGAGCCACCCCGCCGTGCGCGGCGCGGCGGTCATCGGTGTGGCCGACGAACGTCTCGGCGAGACCCCCGTTGCGATGGTCGAACTGCACGGTCAGGCCTCCGCCGAAGAGCTGGCGGAGTACCTCGGCGCTCGACTGGCCCGTTACGAAATCCCCACCGACATCGCCATCGTCGAGGTGATACCTCGCACCCCGTCCGGCAAGGCCGATCTCGGGGCGGTACGAGAGCATTTCGCCGGCTCATGATTGGGTCGCTTGTCGACCTGATCCGCCGCCGGGCGGATCACGTCCTGCTGATCTGCGATGACGAACGACTCACCTACGACGAGGCCGACCAGCGGTCCGCGGAACTCGCGCGCGGCCTCGTCGGGCTGGGTGCCGGGAAGGGCACCCACGTCGGTCTGCTGTACCCCAACGGCGCCGACTTCGTGGTCGGGATGCTGGCCGCCGCGCGCATCGGTGCGGTGGTGGTGCCGTTCTCCACTTTCCAGACCGCCGCGGAGTTGACGACCCAGCTGATCGACAGTGACACCGAGATCCTCTTGGCGGCAGCATCGTTCCGCCAGCACGACTATCGGCAGCTGTTGGCCGGCATCGATGCGCCATGCCTGCGCCATGTGCTCTTCGACCCGCCGTCGGCGGCCGAACCCGACCTGACCGGGCTGCAAGCCGACGTCGACGGCCACGATCCACTGGCGATCATCTACACCTCCGGGTCGACCGGCCCACCCAAGGGCGCGGTGCACACCCACGCCGGGTTGCTCGGGCATCAGCGCAATCTCAATGAGATCCGCGGGCTGAAGGCCTCGGACACCTTGTTCTGCAATTCGCCGTTCTTCTGGATCGGCGGCTTCGCGTTCGGCCTGCTCGCCACCATCGTCGCCGGGTCCACGTTGGTCTGCTCAAATGCCAGCGACGCGGGCGAAACCCTGGATCTGCTGGAGGCGGTGCGCCCCAACGTCACCAACGGCTTTGCGGCGGGTATCGCGCATCTGACCCGTCACCCCAGCTTCGCCGACCGGGACCTGTCCGCGCTGCGACGCGGCAATCTGTACCCGATCATGGCGCCGGACGTCCGGCCGTCCGATCCCGAGTTGCGGCACAACATGCTGGGGATGACCGAGGCCGGCAGTGTGCTGCTGATCGACGGTGACGAGTCCGATCAGCCCGAGCACCGGCGCGGTAGCTTCGGCCGTCCCGCGCCGGGCTTCGACACCAAGGTGCTCGCCACCGGTGAGCTCTGTATCCGCGGGCCGTACGTGATGCAGGGCTACTACAGACGCAGCCGCGAGGACTGCTTCGACGCCGACGGCTGGTTTCACACCGGCGATCTGGTGCGCGTCGACGCGGACGGCTACTTCTATTACCTGACCCGCGCCGGTTCGATGATCAAGACCTCCGGAGCCAATGTCACGCCCGGCGAGGTGCAGAAAGCCCTCGCGGCGCAGGGATTCGTCGCCCACGTGCTGGGTCTGCCCGACGCGCAGCGCGGACAGATCGTGGCCGCCGTGATCGTCAGTGACGGTCCGGTCGACACCGAGGCGCTCCGCCGGGTCTTGCGGGAGACGCTGTCGTCCTACAAGGTGCCCAGACGGTTCCTCACGTGCCGCCCCGCCGATGTCCCGATGTTGTCCAGCGGGAAAATCGACATGCCCGCGTTGGCGAGGCTCTTCGATGACTGACACCATCGACGGACTGATCCGCGCGCGGGCCGCCGAGAGCAAGCCGATGGTGATCGACCCGGACACCCGGATCAGTTACAGCGAGCTCGCCACGAGCACCGCCGCGTTGGGCGCCGGCCTGCTCGCCGCCGGAATCGTCAAGGGCACCCGGGTCGGGCTGATCATGCCCAACAGCGCCGACTGGGTGCGGATCGCGCTGGCCGTCACCCGGATCGGCGCGGTGCTGGTGCCACTGAGCACACTGCTCACCACATCTGAGCTCACCGCACAGCTGCGTACGGCGTCGGTCCAGCATCTTATCGCCGTCGAGGAGTTCCGCGGCCGCCGCTACACACCGGATCCGGTGCCATCCCTGCGCCGGGTCTGGACGCCGAGCGAGGTGCTGGCATTGCGCGGCGCCGCGGCGTTCCCACCCGTGCGGCCCGCCGACCCGTTGGTCATCATGTTCACCTCGGGCAGCAGCGGGCCGCCGAAGGGGGTTCGGCATTCCCACGGCAGTGCGCTGGCCGCGGTGCGTTCCGGGCTGGACGCACGCCTCATCACCGAGGACACCCGGCTGTATCTGCCGATGCCGTTCTTCTGGGTGGGTGGTTTCGGGGCCGGGATCCTGTCGGCGCTGCTGGCGGGCGCCACCCTGGTGACCGAGCCGATCCCGCAGGCCGAGTCGACGCTGGATCTGCTTCGCCGCGAACGGGTCACGCTGTTTCGCGGATGGCCGGACCAGGCAGCGGCGCTGGCACGCTATCTGTCGGAGCCGTTACCCGATCTGCGGGTGGGAAGCCTGGAGGCGCTGTTGGCGCCGGAGCTGCGATCGGCATCGGGTGCGCGCGCCTCACTGTTCGGGATGACCGAATCGTTCGGGCCGTACAGCGGATACCCCGCGGACGCCGATATGCCGCAATCGGCTTGGGGCAGTTGCGGGAAGCCGTTCGCCGGGATGGATGTGCGGATCGCCGATGTCCAGACGGGTGCGCCCATGCCCGCCGGCGAGGTGGGCCAGCTCCAGATCCGCGGACCGCACGTCCTGCGCGGGATCTGCCGGCGCAGCCGCGAGGAGGTGTTCACCCCGGACGGGTACTACCCCACCGGTGATCTCGGGTTTCTCGACGCGGACGGGTTCCTGTTCTACCGGGGCCGGTCCGATGACATGTTAAAGGTCAGTGGTGCGACGGTGTACCCCAGCGAGGTGGAACGTGCGCTGCGTGGGATCGCCGGGATACGGGCGGTGTTCGTGGTCGATGTGGGCGGCCGTGTCGCCGCCGCCGTCGTGACGAGTCTGTCCGCCAACGAGTTACGCGCGGCGGCCAAAGAGGTGCTCAGCGCCTTCAAGGTCCCGACGGTCTGGTTGATCCTGGACAGCGAGGACGCGGTTCCGTTCGGCGCCACCGGCAAGGTCGACAAGCACCGGATCCGCGAGATGATCCAGGCGTCAGACGATGGCGTCGGCCCGTAACCCGGCGATCTGCGCTGCGTCATAACCGATCTCACCGAGCACCGCATCGGTGTGCTCGCCGAGGAGTGGCGCCCGGTGCCGGATGCTACCGGGGGTCGCCGACATGCGGAACGGGGTCTCGATGATCGGCACGTCGCGGGAGGCGCCGGGAAAGGGCACCCGCTTCAGGTAACCCATGGCCTGGATGTGCGGATCGTCGAGCACCTCCTGGGTGGAGTGCAGCGGCGCGGCAGGCATCTTGGCCTGCTCCAGTAGTTCGAGGACCTCCGCCTTGGTCTTGTCGGCACACCACTGCGACATGATGTCGTTGAGGACGTCGCCGTTCTCCCAGCGGATGTCGTCATTGGCGAAACGTGGGTCGTCGAACAGTTCTTCGCGGCCCATGAGACGGCACCATCGTTTGAACATGGGTTGTCCGGCCACCTGCAGCAGCACCCATTCGTTGTCGGCGGTGCGGTACAGGTCGCAGGGCGCGACCGACGCGCCCCGGTTGCCCATGCGCGGCTTGTCCGTCTGCAGCAGTTCTCGCTCGATGAGAAAGGCGTTGGACAGCATCAGCGCTGTCGGCAGCAGGGCGCCCTCGACGTGCTGGCCCTCGCCGGTGCGATCCCGGTGGTAGAGCGCCATCATGACGCCGATCGTCAGGGTGAGGGCGGTGCCGAAATCGGTGTAGGGCACCACCGTTCGGATGGGCTGCTCGGGTAGCCCCTGCCGGTACACCGCCCCGGACATGACCTGTCCCGCGCCGTCGAAGCCAACTTTGTTGCTGTACGGGCCGCCCTCGCCGTATGCGGTGGCGCTGGCCAGGATGATGTCCGGCTTGACGGCGCGCAGGGTGTCATAGTCCAGACCGCTGGCCCGCATCCCGGCGGCCGGCATATTGGCGACGACGATATCGGCCCGTGCCACCAGGCGGCGGGTGATCTCCGCCCCCTCGGCGGTGGTGGAATCCAATGTCAGCGAACGCTTGTTGCGGTTGCACTGCAGGAAGGTGCCACCCTCACCGCCGTCGGTGACCGCCTGAACCCAACGGTCCTCGCCGCCCTCCCGTTTCTCCACCCGCAGGACGTCGGCGCCCATATCGGCCAGGATGGCGCTGCACCACGGCGCGGCGATGAATCGGCCGTAATCGAGAACCCGTATCCCGTCGAGGACGCCTGACATGACTGGACCCACCTTCGTCGAGTATCCGACTGTAAGTATTACAGTATGGTGCGGTACAGGCGGTCATGGGCTGTCTTCATCGTCGAGATTCTCCCTGGGTGGTAGGAGTTCTTCGGGGTGGAAGTGGTGGTTGAGGGTGTCGCCGCCGGTGTCCATGAGTGGTGGTGGGTGCCAGTGGCAGCGGCCGGTGGCGGGGTCGATGGTGTTGGTCCAGCCCAGTTCGGCGAGCCGGTTGTCCGGTCCGCAGCCGAGTGCGAGGTCGGGGGCGTCGGTGAGCCCGCCGTGGTGCCAGCTGGGATGGGCGTGATGTGCCTGGCAGTGACAGGCGCCTTTGGTGCAGCCGGGTCGGGTGCAGCCGCGGTCGCGGTTGTAGAGCAACAGGCGTTGGGCCTTGGTGRCCAGGCGTTTCGAACGCCCCAGGTAGAGCGGTTCGGCGGTGTGGTGCCGGTAGACGATCAGATAGTGATGGGCGTGCTCGGCGAGGCGGATSAGGTCGCGCATGGGCATGCGGGTTCCGGAGCCGGTGACCGCGATCCCGGCACCGGCYTCSARYTCGGCCAGCGTGGTSGAGACSACGACGGTGACSGGTAGCCCGTTGTGYTGGCCGAGGCGYKTGGACATCAGGGTGTCGCGCAGSACCGCTTTGATGGCGTCGTGGTTGCGTTGGGCTTGGGTGCGGTGATCRCCGGCGGGCGGTTCSAGGTCRCGCYTGATCGGTGGKGGSARGGTGTCGGCGAGATCGGCGAGTTCGCCGAAGTCCCGTGGGAACGGACGTGGCTCGACAGGCCCATGCCCAGACCCCAGCCCCGCTTCCGGTGCGGGTTCGGACTCTGACCCCGGTTGCGGCCCGGGTTCCACCGTTTCTTCTTCGAGCGGGTTGGGCACCGGGTTGTGTTGCGGTGCGGCGTCGTCGGGGTTGTTGATCCCGGGCCGCGCCCACACGTCCAGGATGGTGCGCAGGTAGGCCGCGAACTCCGAATCCACCCGCCCCGACACCTTCGACAATCCATCGACATCGGGCTTGCCGATGGTGAGCCCCACCTTGTGCCGGGCCAGGTCGGGGCCATCGCCGTTCTGGTTGAGCACATACACCATCTGCTCGGCGAGCTCGGCCAGCGTCTCGGGGGTATTGGCCTCGGYCACCGCGACCAGGGTGGCCTCCATCTGGGCGCGCTCGCCGGCATCGAGATATCGCGAGGCCTGCTTCAACGCCGACCGAATGACCGTGATGTGGGCGGTGTTGATGGACCCCGCCGCCAACGCCGCCGCACATGCCGGTAGCAGCGGCTCCAACACCTCACCGTTCAACGCATGCCGGGGCCCGAGGTCGCGGGCCTGCGCGATCCGGCGCCCGGCCTCGGCGCTGCTGAGGCGGTCCCGGGTGGCCAGTACGTCGTTCCAGGATTTCCCGCCGATCTCATGCGGGGTGGCCCGATCCATCAACGCGGCCAAGATCCGGTGATCCACCGCGGCATCGGCGCGGGCGTACTGCTCCCGCTCAGACAACAGCCCCAACAACTCCGCGGTGTCAAAGACGGTGAAGTCGGCATCCAGCAGTGCCTTGACCGACCCGGCGCGATCGGACAGTGCATGCTGCACCGCTTCCCGACCACCCAACACGTCACCGTTCATATCTCGAACATACGTGCGATCACCGACAAAACCCCCCGAAAAGTGACCGCAGTGATCAATGAGTCCAAAGAAAATTCTGGGACTCATCTGCCGTTCGAAAGTCGCTCAGAGGCGGGCACTTTCGCACCCAGGTTCCGGCGGAGCGAATGGGCGAAGTGGCGCGATCAGCCCACCGCGAGCACCCGACGCAGAAACACCAGCTGGTCCTCGACGGTCTTGTCGAACCATTCATTGCCCGGCCACACGTCGAAATGATCGCAGGCATACCGATGCACCTGTGCCCTGGCCAGTTCCGCGGTCTTGGCCACCGCGCCGGCGGGCACGAACCGGTCGAAGTCGCCGATCTGCACCAGCACCGGACACGTGATCCGGCGCACCGCCGCCTTGACGCTCATCCGCCCCAGTTCCATGCCGACCGAGGAGTCGATCTGGTTACGCCAGGTCGGACCCGCCATCGCCAGATAGCTCTCATACGCTCCCGACAGCGTCAGCGCACCGGGCTCACCCGGTCTGCCCACGATCGGGACCAGCGTCGGGGTGCCGCCCCGCGCCACCGAAACCTTGCTGCGCACACCGGTCGCCGTCCAGCGCAGTGAGGTCAGCACACCGCGCTCGCCGATCGCGGCCCGGCCGGCGGCCAGCCCACTCGTCAACGGCGTCAAGGAGATCACCGCGGCGATATCGTCCCGGTCACCGGCCACCTGCAGCACGTGACCGCCCGACATGGACGCACCCCACAGCGCGATTCTGTCGCGGTCCACGCCCGGCAACTCCCCCGCCGCGGCGATTGCGCTGTGGAAGTCCGCCAGCTGGGCCTCCAGCGACACCGTCTGGCGCGGCTGGCCTTCGGAGGCGCCGAATCCGCGGTAGTCGAACGCGAACACGTCGATACCGGCCGCCGCGAAGCGCTCCGCGAAGGGCTCCAGGCCGGAGTCCTTGGTGCCGCCGAATCCGTGCGCCATCACCACCGCGGGTCGCACGTGGTCGCCGGGTGCACGGAAATGCCATGCACTGCATCGGGTTCCGTGCGAGGTGAAGGACAGTTCCCGATAGCTCATCGATTCTCTCCATAGATCGTGCTCAGCCACACCGCGGCCGCACCCTCGATCAGCTGCGCACGTGTGAGTTGCCCGCCGGTGATGAACCGCTCCAGCATCCGGTCGTTGAATTCCAGCAGCACCGCCGCGAGGATCTCCGGCTCGGGGGTGTTGCCTGGCCGCTCCGCCCGGATCAGCTCGGCCACCGACGGCGTGAACGCATCGCGCGCGTCGTCCCAGATCTGCCTGACGGTGGCGCTGGAACCACGCGCCTCCAACATCGCGCTGAAAACATGGCGGTACCGGTCGCTGCTGTCGAACAGCCCGTTCAGCATGGTGTACACCCGGTCGCGCGGCGCTCCTCCGCCAGTGGTGAATTCCTCGTTCACGACGAAGATCTCGGTGACCAGACGCTCCATCAGGGCGGCGACGGCGGCCGCCTTGTTCTCGAAGTAGAAATAGAACGCCGAGCGCGTGACGCCGGCCTGCGCGGTGATCTCGGCGACGTTGACGGCGTCCAGACTGGAGTCCTGCAGCCAACCGTCGAGGGCATCGAGGATGGCTTCGCGGCGCTCGTCGCTGCGCAGGGACGGCCGGCGATCCGTCGGCGACCTCACGCCGGCACCAGCGCAGGACGAGACGCCGCACGCTTGACCCCGGCCGGGATCTCCTTGGTGCGGATGTCGTGCTCGTAGTAGAAGTAATCCACCTGCTGGGTGTGCCGCGCCCGGTTGGTGCAGTGCCCGGCGTGCAGCTGCTGATCGGCGTCGATCACGCGCTCCATCTCATCGACGGCCGGTAGCACGTACTTGCCGGCGGCGTAGGCGGCCAGCAATCGGGCCTGGCATTCCACGAACGGGAACAGCGTCGGAATGGCCTGGGCGAAACCGATGAAGACCAGATCGTCGAACCCTGGCTTGAACATCCGCTTGTACAACCGGATCTGGTTTTCCGGCGCGCTGATCAGATCGGGCTCGAAGAACGGGAAGGTGATGTTGTATCCGGTGGCGTAGATGATGACGTCGAACGCATCCGATGTCCCATCGTCGAAGTGCACGCTGTCTCCGT